>CALLIO010000111.1 GCA_938009055.1 uncultured Altererythrobacter sp. | reverse complement strand
GATCACTTGCCAAAAGCGCGAATGATCGGGGAAGTTGGGCACGCCTTCGAACATCACTTGCGTCGCGCCATTTAGGAGCGGCCCGTAGGTGACATAGCTATGCCCAGTGACCCAGCCGACATCAGCCGCGCACCAATAGATTTGGCCGGGCGAATAATCGAAAACATATTCATGCGTCATGCTCGCCCACACGCCGTAACCGCCCGTGCTGTGGAGCACGCCCTTCGGCTTGCCGGTGGAGCCGGATGTGTAGAGAATGAAGAGCGGGTCTTCGGCATCCATGACTTCTGGCGCGCAATCGGCGGATTGATCGGCAATCGCATCCGCCCAGCGCACATCGCGCCCATCATGCATCGGCACATCTTTGCCAGTGCGTTCCAGCATGATGACCGTATCGACATTCGCCTTTTCGCAGGCTGCATCGACATTGGCTTTCAAGGGGATGGGCTTGCCGCCGCGCAGACCCTCATCAGCGGTGAGCACAATTTTCGATCCGCAATCCTCGATCCGTCCAGCCAGCGCTTCGGGAGAGAAGCCGGCGAACACGACTGAATGGATCGCGCCAATCCGCGCGCAGGCCAACATTGCGACAGCGGCCTCAGGCACCATCGGCAGATAGATTGTGACGCGGTCGCCCTTGTTCACGCCATTGGCTTTCAGCGCATTGGCAAAGCGGCACACATCCTCGTGCAGCTGCGTGTATGTGATGGTGCGGTCAGCCTCTGATGGATTATCCGGCTCCCAATAAATTGCCACTTGGCCACCGCGCTCAGCCAAATGCCGATCAAGCGCATTGGCGCACAGGTTCAGCTGGCCTTCTTCGAACCAGCGGATGCGGAAATCATCCTTGTCGTAAGATGTATCCTTCACCGTTTCAAACGGGCGGATCCAGTCGAGCCTTTGCGCTTCCTCCCGCCAGAAGCCATCCACATCCTCAACCGAGCGCGCATATTTTTGCGCGTAGTTCTCTGCATTGATTTTGGCGGATTTGGCCCAATCGTCAGGCACCGGAAAGAGCGCATCGCTCATCAGTAATTTCTCCCTAGCTTCGAGGCGGAGCGTAGGACAGGTGAGCGGGCGTGGGAAGGGGAAAAGCGCGCACTTCGCGCCTAGCCGTTATTGCCAAACTTTCCAGCAAAGCTGTCAGCATCGCCCTGGCTTAAATGTTTGGCTTGCTCGACCCAATTGTCGCGCGTGATGCGCCCTTGGAAGCGGCCCAATTGCGCATCAATCCGCTCGATATCGGCATCATCCCAGGCGGCAATCTGGGCAAAGTCGGTGACGCCGATCTCGCCCAAAAGCGCGGCGAGCTTGGGGCCAAGCCCTTTGATTTGGGTAAGGTCATCCGCGCCGCCACTTGAAGCAACTTTCACCGCTTCAGCTTTGGGCAATTCCTCTGCGCCCGCGCTCTTCATCGGTGCATCAATCAGCGCCTGATTGCGCGCGGCTGGCCCCTCGCCATCATCGAGCACATCCTTGCTGATCTTGACCGAGGTTTTGCGGTTTGCCCGGCCGATGAGCCAGACCAACACAAAGCCAACAACAAAGCCGATAGCGATATAAAGCCCGTATTGGTCGACAATTTCAGCTGCGCTCACTGTGCGTACTCCTGATCAAAAGGAGCGCGCATCTAGCGACAATTTTGCGTTGGGGCAAAGGGCGAGTTCAGCCACCCTTGCGTGTTTCTTGAAGCGAGGCAGCAACTTCGCTCAATTGCAGGAATTCCTGCCGCCAAAAATCGCTTTGCTTACCGGCGAGCTTGCCGACATCGTCAAAGTCAAAACCGTTCATCAGCTCATCACCGCGCAGCAATTGGCCATAGGCAGCAACAGAGGCCGCAAAGGCAAAGTCGCCGCGCGGATTACCCGCAGAGCGCAATTGATTGCTTGTGACGACATAGTCGATCAGCTTCGACGTGTCGCCATCGGGCAATTTATAACGCAGTTTGACATGGGCAGCCTCAGCCGCGCGAAGCGTTGCCGCTTTGGACTGCTTGTCCTCGTAACGGCGCGGGGCAATCCAGCCCTTCTTGCCGGTCGGCACCACTTCGTAGATCGCGGTGACTTGATGGCCGGCGCCAATGTCGCCAGCATCAACCTTATCATTGTCGAAATCTTGCTCACGAAGCGCGCGGTTTTCATAGCCGACGAGTCTGTATTGGCTGATAACAGCCGGATTAAACTCGACCTGGATCTTCACATCCTTCGCGATGGTGAAGAGTGTGGACTGCATCTCATCACCCAACACCTTTTTCGCTTCCAAAGCGCTGTCGATATAGGCGTAATTGCCGTTACCGTGGTCAGCGATCCGTTCCATCATCGCTTCATTGTAATTGCCCGAGCCAAAGCCGAGCGTGGTAAGCGTGATACCCTTGTCGCGGCGGTCCTTGACCATTTCGACCAGTGCATCGCGGCTGGACACGCCCACGTTGAAATCGCCATCGGTGGCAAGGATTACACGGTTGACGCCATCCTTGATGAAATTGTCCTCAGCGATCTGATAAGCGAGTTTGATGCCCGCACCGCCTGCGGTTGAACCACCCGCCCGCAGCCCGTCGAGCGCGCGGCGGATAGCTTTGGCGTCATTTGTCGGCTCGAGCACCATGCCCGCTGCACCGGCGTAAACCACGATGGAAACGGTGTCTTTTGGCCCCAGTTCGCCGGCAAGCCCAGACAGCGCGGTCTTGACGAGCGGTAGCTTATTGGCAGCGCGCATCGAGCCTGACACATCCATCAGAAACACTAGGTTTGCAGGCGGGCGTTCTGAGCGCTCCAAATCATATCCGCGAAGCCCAATCCGCATCAGATAGCTGTCATCATTCCACGGCGTTTTGGCAACGTCGGTCGATACGCTGAA
>CALLIO010000110.1 GCA_938009055.1 uncultured Altererythrobacter sp. | reverse complement strand
AGACTGGCAGCGACGACCGGATCGCCAATATGGGCGCGTTCACCCGCAATGCCCTCAACCTGCTTGAAGATACGCTGGCTGCATGACGTCCCCCAAGCCACAGTCTGACGCAAAGGTGTTTGCCAAATTGTTGGCGATTGTCGGCTTCGTCCTGATCGCCGGATTTGTAGCGGTCGCACTGGGTGCACCCGCGCCGCAAGTGGTTGAGGATGCGGTTGATGGCGCGGTGGCTGACGTTACCGAAATTGCTGCACCCGAACCGATCGATCCGCGCCCGCTGTACCTCCAAACTTTGGAAGTAGATTTAGCGCGCATCGGGGAAAGCCTCAATTCGCATCTCGGCATCGCGGTGGTCGATATCACCACGGGCGAGGGTGTTCATTACAATGGCGAGCAGATGATGCCGCAGCAATCGGTCAGCAAATTGTGGGTCACGCTGACCGCGCTTGATCTGGCTGATAGCGGCGCGTTGGACTTGAACGAGACGGGCACGGTGCGGATGGATGACCTAACGCTGTTCCACCAGCCGATCCGTAAGAAGGTGATTGCGCAGGGGCGCTTCACCACGACCTATGGCGATTTTATGAGCCGCGCGATGGTGGGCAGCGATAACACTGCGAACGATATGATCTTGAAACGGATTGGCGGGCCGGAATCGGTACGCCGCTTGCTTGAGGCGAAGGGGCTTTCCGGCATTCGTTTTGGTCCGGGCGAGCGGATCATGCAGTCTGAACTGGCGGGTCTGGAATGGGATCAGAGTTTTTCACTGGGCAAGACATTTTTCGAAGTGCGCAAGGGCGTGGCGCATGATCGGCGGCGCGCAATATTTGATGCCTATGTGGCTGATCCGGTGGACGGGGCGCAGCCGCTGGCGATTGCCCGCGCGCTGGAGAAATTGGCGAAAGGCGAGCTGCTGTCCCCTGCATCCACTACCACGCTCGAAGGACTTTTGCGCGATGCGAAGAGCGGCCCGAACCGGCTAAAGGGTGGACTGCCAGCGGGGTGGCAAATCGGGCACAAGACGGGGACGGGGCAAGTGCTCGACATCGTGCCGCCCGGCGTCACTGGCGAGCAGACGGGCTACAATGATGTCGGCCTTCTCACCGCGCCTGATGGTGCGCGCTATGCCGTGGCGGTGATGATCGGCAACACCAAGCGGCCAGTGCCTGAGCGGATGGATATGATGCATGCGGTGGTCGGCGCGGTTGCGAAGTATCACGCAGCAAAGGCGGGCTAGTTTTTCTTTTTCGCAGTTGCAGCCAGCTCCAGACATAGGCATTCCACTGATTGCAAGTTGAGAATGAGCAGGCTGCGGCAGGCGAGAAATAGGCGCGACTCAAAAAAATTTCTTATGGCTGTCGAATCCGGCTTGCGGGTTTCGTCTTGATGGCAAAGCCTCGCCAAACCGGCGCGGCCAGCATTAAGGAATGACACCATGCAATTCACACTGTTGATCAACGAGAATGAGAGTGTTTACGAAGGCGAAGGCGGGGCCAAGCTCATGGAAGAGGTCGTTGGCAAACATATGGCATTGATCGAAGAGATGCAGGCCGCCAACGCTTATGTCGGTGGCCACCGCTTGCTAGGGGCAGCTACCGCCACCACCATCAAATACAAGGCTGGCGAGGGCACATTGCACGATGGCCCATTTGCAGAAACGCATGAGGAATTGGGCGGATATTACGTCATCGAAGCCGCCAATCTTGACGAGGCGATTGGCTGGGCGCGCAAGATACCGGTGCCGGGCGATGGCGGCATCGAAATTCGTCCAGTCTGGCAAAATGAAGAGTGAGCAAAGGTGCTGACATCGACAATGCACGGCCACGAGCGATTGCCGCCTTGGCCGTGCATTTCCGCGACCTCGATATTGCAGAGGATGCCTTCGCCGATGCTGCGTCAGCCTATCTCGAAAAAGGCATTAGCGCTGACAATCCTGCCGCTTGGCTGATCACCGCTGGTAAGCGCAAGGGGTTGGATGCCATGCGCAAACGCAATGCCGAGGAGCGAGCAGCCGATGGATTGGCGTTGGTACGCGATATGACAGAGATCATCACCTTTCCCGAACCCATTCAGGATGAACGGCTGCGGCTGATTTTCATCTGTTGCCATCCTGCGATAGCTTTGGAGGCGCGTGTTGCGCTGGCTCTCAAAGTGATTTGCGGCCTGCCGGTGGCTGAGATTGCGCGGGTCTTCGTCACCAGCGAACAAACCATGTACCAGCGCATCACAAGGGCGAAGACAAAAGTGCGCGATGCCGGGATTGCGTTTGAATTGCCTGCGCGAAAGGAATGGGGAGAGCGGCTGGATGCGGTGCTTCTGACACTCGAACTCGCCTATACCGTTGCCTATCAAGACGCTGCGGGTGAGCGTGATGACGGTTTATCAGCTGAAGTCGCTCGGCTTGCGGCCATGCTCGCCGAATTGCTGCCGGATGAGGCGGAGGCGCTGGGACTGGCGGCTTTGGTTGGTTTAGCGCGCGCGCGCGAAAATGCCCGGGTAGACGGCGATGGCGCGATGGTGCCGGTCAGTCAGCAGGATACGACAAAGTGGAACATTGCCGCGATTGAGCAGGCCGGAAACTGGCTCGATCAGGCAGCGCAGAAGCGCGCTCCTGGCCCCTATCAGGTGATGGCGACGATCCAGCTAACCCACGCGCGTCGCGCCTTTGATGGGCAAGTTGATGCGCTGGCGATTGCGCAATTGTATGATGCTTTGGTTGCGCTGCGGCCGGGACCGATGGTCGCGCTGAACCGGGCTGTAGCGATTGGCACGGCGTATGGCGCCCAGCGCGGTTTTGCCGAGTTGGAGTTGATTGAGCAAGATGCGTCCATCGTCGAAAAACTTGAGCATGCGCGTCCCTATCACGTGGCGCGCGGCGACCTGCTTGCCAAACTTGATCGAAAGGCAGAGGCGGCTGAGGCGCTGGAGCGCGCCTTAAAGCTTGACCCGCCATCAGCGGAAAGACTTTTCTTGCAGAGCAAACGCGACGCGCTGCTGGGTTAATTTTCGGTCGGATCGGGCACCCATTTCATCACGCCGCCGGAAAAGGGCGTCCACCAGCCGACCTTCACCCCCGCCTCAGCCAGAAGATCAGCGCTCCATTGGTTGCAGGTGTGACCGAGGTGATAAGTGAGGTCGCTGTCGTAAAAGGCGTCATGCTGGCCATATGCGCCCGGGACTTGCACGCCGCCAGACGGCTCCATTTGGCGGGTGATGGCTGAGACAAGCCGAGCGTATTCTTCCTCGGTGATCGTCAGTTCGCGGTAATTCTCATCCGGCATCGGGCGGACATAATGCGACGCGTGGATGAGCCCGTCGCCTCTATAGATCGCGCCCGCCAGAGTATCGAGCGACACATCCTCAAGCCGCGGAGTGCTGAGGAAAACCTCGCGTTCGCCAAAACTGACCGCAACATGAGTGTAGTTGCGGTACGGATTGCCCAGATGCTCCAACGGAAAATGCGCCCGCCAATCCTTTTGCTGGGTGATGAGTGGCATGACGATACCGGTATGGATGCCATTGGTTTCAAGCCCGATGGTCACGCCTGTTTCCGGCTCTTCCCAATCAGAATTGCGCGCTATGCTTGATCCGATCCAGGCGCTGAGGAGGAAGAGGGCGAGGACGCTGATCAATGCGCCCGCGATCCGCGAAAACCACTTGAGCGCAGGCCATTTGTTTACGGGCCTCACTACTAGCTGAGTTTGCGCAGCCATAATATCGACCAATCGCCATTGATGTGCCTTGCACAGAGCTCAAAACCATTGCGCTCATATGCGCGCTTCACGCTTTCCTCTTGGCTTGAAAGCAA
>CALLIO010000109.1 GCA_938009055.1 uncultured Altererythrobacter sp. | reverse complement strand
CCGATCTGGACTAGGCAGAGTTCGGGCCAATAGGTGTTCTCGCGCATGAATTCAGTGTCGATTGCCACGAATTCGGACTTCGCCAAACGCTCGCAAATGTCTGCCAAAGCGTCTGTCGTCGTAATCAGGTCATGAATTTTCATCTTTGCCATTTCTTTTCAATATGGAGCGGTGCGCCGCCCTCGGGCCTCAATTGAGCCCAAAACCCCTATCTATTCGGGGCTGAAACCCCGCCTGCATGTGCACTGCTGCTTGACAAAACAGCGCCCTTGCCGTGTTAGCGCGCCCATTCATGGAAATTCGCGTCGCGCGCGCTTAACGCTATAGCGACGAAAAGGACAAGTTTTTAGATGCACACCTATCGTACCCACAGCTGCGCTCAATTAACCGCAGAAAATGTTGGCGAAACTGTCCGGCTTTCCGGCTGGATGCACCGCAAACGCGATCATGGCGGCGTATTGTTCGTCGATCTGCGCGATCATTTCGGGATCACTCAGATCGTGGCGGATGAAGATTCGCCTGCTTTGGAAGTACTCGATAATCTGCGCGCTGAAAGCGTGGTGACGATCGATGGCGAGGTGAAGGCACGCTCGGCAGAGACGGTGAACGACAATCTGCCAACCGGCGCGATCGAAGTGTTTGCGCGCGGCGTTACCGTGCAGTCCGCCGCTGAAGAGCTGCCCATGCCAGTTGCTGGCGAACAGGATTATCCAGAGGATATCCGGCTCAAGTACCGTTTCCTCGATCTGCGGCGGGAGACCATGCATCGCAACATCATCCTGCGCAGCGAAGTGATAACGTCGATCCGCAAGCGTATGATTGATAAGGGTTTTACGGAGTTTCAGACGCCAATTTTGACCGCTTCCTCGCCAGAAGGCGCGCGCGATTTTCTGGTGCCAAGCCGGATGCACCCAGGGAATTTCTACGCGCTGCCGCAAGCGCCGCAAATGTTCAAACAGATGCTGATGGTCTCCGGCTTCGACAGATATTTCCAAATCGCGCCCTGTTTCCGCGATGAAGATTTGCGCGCAGATCGCAGTTTGGAATTCTATCAGCTCGACTTCGAGATGAGCTTTGTGACGCAAGAAGACGTGTTCCAGACATTGGAGCCAGTGCTCGCGGGGGTGTTTGAAGAGTTCGCCAACGGCAAAAGCGTGACAAAATCAGGCGAGTTCCCGCGCATTCCCTATGCCGAGGCGATGCTCAAATATGGCAGCGATAAGCCCGATTTGCGCAACCCGCTCGTCATCAGTGATGTGACTTCGCATTTTGAGAAGTCCGGCTTTGGCTTGTTCGAAAAAATCGTTGGCGGCGGCGGTGTTGTGCGCGTGATCCCTGCACCCAAGACCAATGAGAAGAGCCGCAAATTCTTCGACGATATGAACAATTGGGCCCGCGGCGAGGGCTTTGCTGGTCTTGGCTATGTGACGCGCAAAGGCGGCGAATTTGGCGGACCGATTGCGAAGAACCACGGACCCGATTTGATGGCCAAACTCTATGACGAGCTTGGACTTGGCCCCGATGATGGCTTGTTCTTCGCTGCTGGCAAGGAGGCGGACGCAGCCAAACTCGCAGGCGCGGCGCGCACACAAATTGGCGAGCAGTTGGGCCTCATCGAAGAAGGCTGCTTTAAGTTTTGCTGGATCGTCGATTTCCCAATGTTTGAATATGATGAGGAACTGAAAAAAGTCGACTTCTCGCACAACCCATTCTCAATGCCGCAAGGCGAGATGGAGGCGCTTGAGACGCAGGACCCGCTTACGATCAAGGCATGGCAATATGACATTGTTTGCAATGGTTACGAATTGTCTTCGGGTGCAATCCGGAACCACCGCCCCGATATCATGTACAAAGCATTCGAAATTGCTGGTTATGACAAGGCGACAGTCGACCGCGAATTTTCTGGCATGATCGAAGCGTTTAAGCTCGGCGCGCCGCCGCATGGCGGCTCGGCACCCGGAATTGACCGGATCGTAATGCTGCTTGCCGGTGAAGAAGCAATCCGCGAAGTGATTGCTTTCCCGATGAACCAGAAGGGCGAAGATCTGATGATGAGCGCGCCTTCGCAAGCCGAAATGAAGCAGTTGCGCGAGCTTCATATTCGCGTGGTAGAACCGCCGAAGTCGGATGGCTAATAGCGACTACTGGGGGTTTTTCTATGCGTAGATTCTATCGATCCGGAATATTGTTTGTTGCGGCTCTATCCGCGCAAACAGCGCGCGCTGAAGTTTTGCCAGTCTCAGGTGTTGATCCTGCGTTGAGCGACGCGGCAATCGATATCGAAAGCATAGCGGTGTCTGCGATTGAGGGATCGCAAGGCGGGGCACAAGGTTTCGAATTGCGAGACAAGCTGCGCGATGCTCAGGTCGATGGCGAAGCGTGGTTTGCGGTTGTGGATGCGGACGACCCAAAAGCTCAAGCCGTTTTGAGCGGATCGGTTTCCCATGCAAGTGTGCGCGATCAAATCGACGATAAAGAGGTTGAGAGCTGCATAGAGAAAGACGGGGATGGCAAATGCTTGCGCAAACGCACCACGTTTGTTCCCTGCAGCAAGCTGACCGTGCGGCTCTACCCGGAACTGGTTCTGCGGACTGGCGATGGTGAAGAGGTCTGGAATTACGATTCCCGTGTGAGCGATACTGAAGAGTATTGCGAGGATGAATCGAGCAGGCCAACGACTTCTGGGATGCTTGATAGCCTTAATTCTACGCTCGCATGGCAAATTCGCCGGCAGCTTGCTCCGCGTGACCGTAGCCTTGAAGTGCGTATTCTTGAGCGGCGCAAGGGATTGCAAAAACCCGATCGCGGATTGTTCAAAGATGCGGTTCGTATGACCAAGAGCGATGCGCTTTCCGCTTGCATCGCGTTTCAAAATCTCGAGGCGAATAATCCACAGCACCCTTCGCTTTTGTTCAATTTGGGCGTTTGCCAAGAAGGTACAGGCGATTTAGACCGTGCCCAGGCTTATTACCTGCAAGTTCAGGACATTCTGGGCGAGAAATCCTATATTGATAGCGCCTTGCGCAGGGTTGCTTCTTTCAAAGAAGGGCAGGCTCAAATCGCAGCCCGTCAAGCGCAGATTGCGGAAGAAACAGATAGTCTTGGGGATTCCGCCAGCTAAGGCCTCTTGCACATAGGGCTTGCGTTCATTAGGGCGAAACCCAATCTAACAACCCTATCCAACAGAGGGAATAATATGAGCGATACCGCTGACCGCGTACAAAAGATTGTTGTCGAGCACCTTGGTGTGGAGGGCGACAAGGTCACTCAAGAAGCAAGCTTTATCGATGATCTGGGCGCAGACAGCCTCGACATTGTCGAGCTCGTGATGGCCTTCGAAGAAGAATTCAGTGTGGAAATTCCAGACGATGCGGCTGAGAAAATCAGCACCGTTGGCGATGCCACCAAATTTATCGAAGACAACAAGGGCTAAGAGCCCGGATACTGCCCATTGGCCCAAACCTCATTTGAGGGGCGGAGTTTCCTCTTCTGCAGAATGCTGGAAGAGATTTGGGCTTAGACAGGCTCAGCCCACACGGGTTGGGCCTGTTTTCAATTGGAGACCAATATGCGCCGCGTTGTTGTCACAGGTCTTGGGCTTGTCACGCCATTGGGCGGGGACGTTGAGACCAGCTGGAGCAATCTCATTGCCGGAAAGAGCGGGGCCGCGTCGATCACGCGCTTCGACACAGAAGGGCAGAAATGCACGATTGCGTGCGAGGTGAAGCCGGCAGATCACGAATATGGCTTTGATCCGGACAAGCGTGTCGATAGCAAGGTCCAGCGTCAGGTCGATCCCTTCATCATCTATGGCATCGATGCCGCCGGACAGGCTTTGGAGGATGCTGGCCTGACCGAAATGGATGATGCGCTGAAAATGCGCACAGGGTGCTCGATTGGTTCAGGCATTGGCGGTCTTCCCGGGATTGAAGAAGAATCGATCAAATTGCATGAACGCGGCCCGGGCCGGGTCAGCCCGCATTTTGTTCACGGACGGCTTATCAACCTGATCTCTGGCCAAGTCTCGATCAAATATGGCCTGATGGGCCCCAATCATGCCGTCGTAACGGCATGCTCTACCGGCGCGCACTCTATAGGTGATGCCGCGCGGATGATCCGCGATGATGACGCTGACATTATGCTGGCAGGCGGGTCGGAAAGCACGGTCAATCCGCTGGGCATTGCTGGATTTGCGCAAGCACGCGCTCTCAATATGAGCATGAATGACCGCCCGACCGAGGCAAGCCGTCCCTATGACAAGGACCGCGATGGCTTCGTCATGGGCGAGGGTGCTGGCGTAGTCGTGCTTGAAGAATATGAGCATGCCAAAGCGCGCGGTGCGACCATCTATGCCGAAGTGACCGGATATGGCCTTTCCGGTGATGCCTATCACGTCACGGCTCCTCATCCAGAAGGCAAAGGCGCAGAGCTTGCAATGCGTATGGCGCTTAAGAAAGCAGGGCTTGAGCCGGGCGATGTCGATTATGTCAATGCGCATGGCACCTCGACCATGGCCGATACGATTGAACTGGGTGCGGTAAAACGCGTGCTCGGCGATGATTTGGCGGGCGCTTCGATGAGCTCAACCAAATCGGCAATCGGGCATTTGCTTGGAGGTGCAGGCGCGGTTGAGGCGATCTTCTGCGTGCTGGCCATGCGCGATCAAATTGTGCCGCCCACGCTCAATCTGACCAATCCTGATGAGGGGACCGAGGGTGTTGATTTGGTGCCTTTGAAAGCGAAGAAGCGCGAAGTGCGCGCTGTGCTCAACAACAGCTTCGGCTTTGGCGGAACCAATGCTTCCTTGGTGATGGCGAAGGTTGACTAGCTGATGGCACGCATCGCCATTCTTGGGGCAATAGGCCTTGCGGCGATTTTCGCGGTTGTGCTGCTGGTCTCAGTTTTCTTTATGGGCTCAGCGACGGTCAAGGCGGAAACGCCGTTCACGATTCCGCCTGGTGCCTCGCTCAGTTCAGTGGCGGACAAGCTTGAAGAGGAGGGACACATTACCTCTGCTGCCGGCTTTACACTCAGAGCCAAGCTCATCGGGGGCAGCCAACCGATCCAGGCGGGTGAGTTTATGCTCGGGCCAGAGATGTCGCAGGGCGATATATTGGACGCCTTTCAGAACGGTGATGTGATTCGGCGTTTTGTGACCATTCCGGAAGGCATGCCGTCCATTCTGGTGGTCGAACGGCTGATGGCAGAGGATATGCTGACCGGCGAGCCGGACGTGCCGGTAGAAGGCTCGCTTCTGCCCGACACCTATGCGTTTGAACGCGGCGAGGACCGCCAGAAAATCATCGAGCGGATGCAGGCGGCGATGGACCTTTACCTTGCCGAAGCATGGGCTGAGCGCAAATCCGATATCGCTGTTAGCACCATGAAAGAGGCGCTGATTCTGGCCTCAATCGTTGAAAAGGAAACGGGCGTTCCCGAAGAACGCCGGATGGTGGCCGGGCTTTACTCAAATCGCGTCAAAACCGGCATGATGCTCCAAGCTGATCCGACGATCATCTATCCTATCACCAAGGGTAAACCGCTGGGGCGCCGCATTCGCCAATCCGAAATTGCCGCGGTCAATGATTACAACACCTATACAATGGTTGGCCTGCCCAAGGGGCCGATCACCAATCCCGGGCGCGAGAGTATTGCTGCTGTGCTCAATCCGGCCAAGACTGATGCGCTGTTTATGGTCGCTGACGGTAGCGGTGGTCATGCCTTTGCCAAGACCAATTCAGAGCACAATGCCAATGTCGAGAAATGGTACGAGCTGCGCCGATCGCGCGGCGAAATGTAAGGCATGATAGCTGCGGGGATGGACGAAACTTTTTGTCTCTCAAAGCGGTCCTCGGCGCCCTTTACAAAAACGCGCCGGTCGCGCGGCGTGATGTAGGGTAGGGTGGCTGCTGATCTTGCACCGCTGATCCTAACCGCGTTGCTGCCCAAGGATTTGCACTCATGGGCGACCAATCTGCGCGATTGCCACTTTCCATCAGAACGCAATTTCCTCGAAGCCCATGTGACGCTTTTCCATGCTCTTCCCCCACAATACGAAGGGGAGGTAATGGACCTGTGCAAGCAGATGGCTGGTGAATTGGCACCTATTGATGCGCAGCTGGTCGGCGTCATGCCGCTGGGCAAGGGAACGGCGCTCAAGCTAGAGAGCCAGGGGCTGTTGGCATTGCGCGACGCCATCGCCGATCATTTTCACGGGCTTTTGACAGGGCAAGATCAGCATCGCCCGCGCCTTCACATTACCATCCAGAACAAGGTCACGATTGAGGAGGCCAAGGCGCTTCAGGCAGAGCTTGCGGACCACGTCGAGCCATGCCGTTTTGCGTTTCGAGGGCTCGGCCTGTTTCGCTATCGCGGGGGTCCGTGGGAGGCGCGCGGGGACTATGTTTTTCGCGGGCGTGAGCGTGCGATTTGAACGAGTTGCAATAGAAGGTGTTGACCGCTAGCGACACGCACCCTAAATGCGCCGCCTGTCCTCTTGTTGGCACCGCGCTGACAGGGCATGACAATTGGTATGGCGGGGTAGCTCAGGTGGTTAGAGCAGCGGAATCATAATCCGCGTGTCGGGGGTTCAAGTCCCTCTCCCGCTACCAAATGTTCCAAGCTTCATTTCGCCAGCGAGATAGTTATCTCTTCGGCAGAGCTTTATGCGTTTTGGCCTTCTCAAGGGCTGGATCTAACCCGGCGCGAAAGTCGGCCACTGTCATGGGCGCGCGAATATCCGGGCTAAGGCCAAGTCCGTGTTCAAATTTCGATATGTTGTTGAGAACATGGAAGAAGGGCAGGCGCATCTTTACACCGCTGTTCGGCAAAGTGAGTGTGAACTGCAAACCTGCGGTCGGCCCTTCG
This sequence comes from uncultured Altererythrobacter sp., assembly GCA_938009055.1. Lineage (GTDB taxonomy): Bacteria > Pseudomonadota > Alphaproteobacteria > Sphingomonadales > Sphingomonadaceae > Erythrobacter. Next base: position 17,978 of record CALLIO010000109.1, on the reverse strand, counting down.
GCGCTACCGCCAGTTTTCTCGCCGATCGTCGTAACCCTTTCCATTTCGGTCAGCCAAGCGATCATATTGGTGCTGCCAGATGAGTTGGTGGTGCTTGTTAGTGCAATCAATTCGCCTGTGAAGGCATATTTTGCTGGCTTTACGCGCCTAAGATCAGAACTGACGAAAGATCGCAGTGCAAATGTGCCATCATCATTCTTTGAAAAGCCAAACGGGTTTGGGTTCAAAGCGCGCTTATCCCAGGTCCAAAGATACGGCCTGATGCCATCGAGATCGAGCGTCTGGGCGCGCATCTCTCTGATGGGTTTGAAAGGCCGATCGATAAGGTTTGCAAGCAGTTCATATTGCGCATCGGCTGAACCGCCACCATTGTTGCGCAGGTCGAGGATGAGCTTGGTATAGCCTTCATCGCGGATCGTCTTGAAAATGGGCTGGAGAATCTTGCGCGGTTTAACCGGCTCGCGGTAGTTCACAAAAGTGTCCACGCGCAAATAAGCGGTTTGATCGCTCAACCGCTCAAATGTGACAGAGTCTTTGAAGTTGGCTTGCTTGGCATCACCCATGGCCGACCATTCTACAAAACTAATACGTGCCATTTGAACCTCGCGGTCGACCCCTTCCGCATTGCGCACAATAACGCTCGCTACAGCTGGGACTTCCCATAACAGCGCACCGAAATGATCGACAGCGCCGCCCATAAACTCCCGTGATTGGCTAATTCCAGCGTTCCGCGACCACTGCGTGTAACCATCAACCGGAACGTAAGGTGCAACTTCGCTTGTGATCTCGCTCAACGCCCTGCCATCAATGGCGATGATTTCATCACCATAGTTGACCGGAACTTCGCCGTGCGCTTTCGCGATCAAGCCGCGTCCCTCGACCAAGGTCCAGAGCAATGGAAGATACAATGGCTTACCCTTGCGTGCATCGCGCAAACTTTTGGGAAGCTCGGCTTTCGTATGATCGCAGCGGATTTGAGTTAAAGCCAGTTCAGCGGCAAGATAAAATCGCTCCAACGGCATGCCGCCATTCGCTTCCGCTTTTCTGATGATAGCATCCCATGCTTGATCCATTTCCAATTCGGTGGCGTAACGTGTGTAGCCGGGGTGAACTCGAGAGAAGGCCTCGTGCGCCAGCTCAACATCCTCGCGAACCTGCTGGGGCGACAATATCGCGTTTGCGGGGACAGGTGACTTGGTGTTGGCATTCGCGTCTTGTGCATCGGCTGAATGGCATGCAGACAGCAGCAAACCGATAGAAAGCAAAACTTGGGGAAATTTCATTCAACAGCTCCTTGTTTTCTCCACCTTGGCCGACACAAGGGCGAGAAACGTCTCAATCTGGAAAATGGCCGCAGCAATATATGAATTGCAACGCGTTATCCGGTGGTTGAACTAGTTTTGAATTGCGAGGGGCTTTGTCCGGTATGCAATTTGAAGGCGCGATTGAAGCTTGCCTTTGAGCCGAAGCCCGTTTCATGCGCGATAGAGATCATTGAGCGATCAGTTTTCCGAATAATCTCCTTGGCGTGCTCGATCCGGAGGCCATTGATAAAGGTGCTGAAGTTTAACCCCAGCCCCTGGTTGATGGCGCGCGAAAGATAAGTTTGATTGGTACCAAAACGGCGGGCCAGATCATCCAGCGAAAGGCTTTCTTCAAGATACCACTTTTGCTCGAGCACTTGTGTTTTCAAGCGGGATCCTTCGAGGTTCCAGTCGCGTGGGCTCTGGCCGGCGGTTTCCTTTTTCTCCTTGTCATTATCAGTGTCTAAGCCTTGTTTGGGAAAGGGACGCGTTAATGCGGCGAGGGCTTCAAGTGCGAGAATGAACAAAGCGAAGAGAACCAAGAAGTTCCAGATAAAGCTGTCAAAGTAGGAAAAGCTATACCACCAAGCTATGATGTTCGTGGCTATCCAAAACGCCGCTGACACGGCAGCGATCAAAAGCAAATGGTTGAGCCAAACAGGCCGAAACAAATCATCATCGGAACGGTTTTCCAAAAGCCAGATCCGATAGGCACGTGTCATATGCCATGTCTTGTACAGGCATCCGATCAACATGACCCAAGCGGTTACGACCATGGCCGGATAAACATACGGAGCATGCACTTGGCGAGCAAAAGTCCACTTCTCTTCCACACCGCCAAGCATTGTGAACGCCCAGAGCTGATACAACCAATATGCCAGCCCCGGGACAAGCAGCCAAATCAGCCTGCAGTCGGTCTTTTGCCGCATTATGGCTTGTGCATGTATAAGAATTAGCGGCCCGTAAAGCGGCGCCGTTTCGGTCGGCAAGAATGTAAGTTGAGGCCAAATGTCATAGGCCCCTGCAAAGCCGACAAGTGTTGGTATCGCAGAGATATTTGCCACAATAAGAAAGACGCTGAACCATGCGACCGCTCTTCGTTCGATGTCTCTTCGCCACAGGAAAACAAGCACAGTGAAACTGCTCGCCATGACAAGACCGGTAAGGGCCGAACGCCAATTCATTGTTAGTTGGTCAAGACCTTCCACGCTGGTTCCTCATTGCAAACTCATGGCAATCGCATTTGCCGTATTGGCCTAGAACGCGCGTCTCAATTTGAAAATTGCAACACTTGGCGGAAATCAATTTAAGTTTTGCTTCGGTTTGGTTCGCGCCGCTAGGCAAGTCGCGCGGCAATGTGCTTGCTCGGCAATGCATCTAAAGGCGGTCTGCCGAGCACTTCGCAGATCCGGTTTTGGCGCTGCAAGGCGGCATCTTCTAAGGCCAAGTTGGGGCTGATTGAGGCTGCATCCTCACCCATGAGCTCGCGAACATAGCTGCCAAAGCTGCGAAACTGATCCGCAGATGCGCTTTGTCCCGCGAGGGACGCTCGCTCTGCTTCAACCACACAATCAAGCTCAATCGCCGCTAGGGCATATCGCAACCAATTGTCTGGCTCGCTGACAATCTCGGCTAGGTTGACCGGATCCCCGCTACCTTGGTTGCAAAAAGCCAGAAAGTCGTGGATTTTCTTGGTGCTGCCAGCGCAGGCCATGCCATTGAAAGAGATGAAAATGCCGTGGTCATCGGCATAGGCATACAGCGCCTCGGCGCTCATCGGCCGGTTCGCGGCAATGGTTGGATCAGCATTCTCCATCATATGGCGGCAAATCATAAAAACGCCGGAGATAAATTGGTACTGGCTGGCGAGCGCATCGCTGACAGCTTTGGGAGCTGGGTTTTGTCGCGCAAAACGCTGCTGATACGCGACCAGCGCAATGCTGGCGCGGGCGATAATGTTGAGATCCCAAATGCCTAGCTGATGCCCCGTTGGGAGCAGGCCGAGATAGGCCCGTCGGACAGCTTCTGTAATCGCAAGCGCGGCATCAAAATTCTGCATCGCAGTCCGCAATGCAGACATATTTATGAGCCGTCCGTCGCGTGAGCCAGGATATTTGCAGGCATGGGTCTCTGCTGGCACGTGATGATTGAGCGTTAAGGGGCGCGCATTTTCCTCGCCCAGCTGTCGTCCGCCCTCGGTAAAGAGCGCTGACACTCCGTTCCAAAGCCCAAAATGAAATTCCATATCAGCGCTCTCCCATGGTTTTGGTAGGAGCGGCCACAGAAGCTTCTTGGCAGATTGCTTAATTAACCTTCGCAAAGGCTCACTTCCCAATTCAGGACACGGGGTTTCACCCGCTATGCCATAGCCTCAGCTGTGGTCTATCTCAACGCTACGCAAATCTGTGTTAAACAAGGCTATCTGAGCGAGGGAATCGAGAGTGGAAATCGCAATCTCCAATTCTCAAGCGGTTGACGCTGGCGAGCGGATTGATGCCGATCTGTCATGGTCGTGCGAGAATTTGACACAAGACATCTGTGCGACGTTGAAGCAAGAGTGGGAAAACCTTGCATCAGCAGCGACAGAGCCCAACCCTTTTCAATCTCCAGATTATGTTGCGCACTCGCTTCCATTGTTGGGCGACTGGTCGCCGCAGCTAATCCAGATCCGCGAAGCTGGATTGCTGATCGGGCTTGTGACCCTGCGCCGCGATTGGGGCTATGCGAAACTGCCGTTGCTATTTTGGCGGACCGCGCTTCATCACGAACAATTTCTCGGCACGCCTTTGGTGCGCGAAGGTTGCGAAGAAGCCTTTACCGATGGACTTTTCAAATGGCTCGATCAAGCGCCGCGAGACTGTTTTTTCATCAATCTTACCGTGATGAGTTCAGATGGAGCTGTAGCCAAAGCGCTAGCAGTTCGCTGCGGGCAGACGGGTCGCGTGAGCTTTGCCACGAACCACTATCAGCGCGCAGCCATTCGCCCGCGTGCCCGTTCAGGTGCGAGCGCTGAGGATATGCTGCGGCCTTCGCGTCGCAAGAACCTGCGCAAAACACGCAAGAAGCTTGAGGCACTTGGGCAAATGGAGTTCCAGCGGCTCAACGATAAAGGTGAGCTTGATGCATGGATCGAGCATTTTTTGGCGATGGAAGACACCGGCTGGAAGCACGAGGAGGGCTCCTCCATTCTCTCGTGCCCTCATGAAACGCAGCTATACCGCGTGTTGATTCGCGGTGCATTTGACGCAGGCGGATTGCATTTCAACAGGCTGTGCCTTGATGGAAAGCCGATAGCCTATACGCTGGATGTAACTGCCGGGCCGCTTGGCTATTGTCTCAAATCAGCGATTGATCAGGATTATCGCAAATATTCGCCCGGCGTGCTGATGGAGCAAGAAACGCTCAAGCACTATCTTGGCAAGGGCGAGCTAGCCTTGGTCGATTCCTGCTCTGCACCAGACAATGCGATGCTCAACGAAATGTGGCCCGACAAAGTCGCCGTGTGCGATCTGATTATCGGACGAAAAGGGGCGGGCTATCAATTGGCCTGCAAGCTCATCCATGCCATCAAGAAGCGCATGAATGCTTCTGCAAAGACTTGAGATGACAGTTAAGCCATCCACAAACGATAGATCGACTATGGTGGAGGCCCTGGAGCGGCGCGAAGATGCGCTGCTATCTGCGATGGTGGGCTTGTTCCGGCAAGGGCAACAACCGCATCACGAGGCCTATCCTGAGCATTTTGGACCCGTAGATGATACGGCAAAGATCGTTCACTATCTCCAAAACTTCCTCAAACCCCGCAATCCGCTGCGCCAACGCTATGGCTTTGCCAAGGGTTGGTATGTTGATGGCGAGATGATGGGCTATCTGCTCTATCGGGTCAGCCGCTCAGACGATATTTTCTATGGCAAGCCGCGCTGGAATTGCTTCATCGAGGATATCGTTGTTGATGCGCGGGCTCGGGGAATGGGCGGAGCCTCAGCCTTGATGGAGGCTCTGGTAGACGAGGTTGCCGCGCTTGGCGAATGCGCAGTGTCCGGCAATGTTTGGCGGATGAATGAAGCTTCGCAAGCATTGTTCGAAAAGCATGGCTTTGAAGCATTGAGCCAAACTTTCTTCAAGGTGACACCGTGAGATATGCTTTGCCCATTATTGCTTTTGGGGCGCTTACGCTGGCCTCATGCAGCGATCCTGAGCCGCAAAGCACAATCGCGCTGACAGGCGCATCGCCGCATATGCTGCTGCTGGTTGGCGATCAGGACGAGCAGGATGAGGATTTCATCACTACAATTGACGTTGATCCGGCGAGCGAGACGCGCGGGCAACCGATTGGCTCGACCCCGATTGGTCACAAGGCTGCGATGGTCCATCACATGGAATATGTCGCGCCGCCCAAGGGTGAGCCGATTTTCATGAATGGCCACCATCATGAACTCTCGCTCATCGTAGATATTGCCGATCCGGCGAAGCCCACAATTGCCAGCACGTTCAAGCCGCCAGCGCCTTTGCGCTTTCCCCATGATTATGCGCGTACTGATAGTGGCACGCGGCTCGTGGGTTTTTTGCGCAGCGAGGGTGAAAGCCCAAACGAGCAAGAGACCACTTCGCCGGGCAATCACGGCGGTATTGCGGAATATTCGCAATCGGGCGAATTGCTGCGCACGGCGTCGGCTGCCGCTGAAGGATACGCCAAGGCTATCCGCCCCTATTCCTTCGCCCAGCTGCCGCAGATCGACCGGATGACCGTGACCAGCGCGCCGATGATGGAGCAATCATGGGCTGATGTGGTTCAGATCTATCGCTATTCCGATTTCGCTTTGCTCCACACGCTCGATCTAGAGGTGGGCGTCGATCACACAGGCGCGAAAGTGGACGGCATTAATGGCGCGGGGTTTGGCCAGCATGTGCTGCCGGACGGAACCGTTTTCTTCAATTCCTATGGCTGCAATTTCTATCATTTGAGCGCGATTGAAAGCGATGAGCCGCAGCTTGATTTGGTGTTTTCGGTTGAGACCGATCCTGCTGATGATCCTGCGAAAATTCGCGGAGCCTGCGGTGTTCCGGTGTTGGTCGGGCAATTTTGGGTGCAGCCAATTGGAAAGAAGGGTCAGGTCGTTGTCCTCGACATCGTTAATCCAAAGCAGCCTAAAGAAGCCTTCCGGCTTAATGCGCCAGAAGGGTTTGCGCCGCACTGGATGGGCAAGGATCCAGCGGGCAACCGGTTAATCATGGGCGCTGAGCTTGGCGGTGAGCAAGGTTTCTACATGCTGCGGATGGACGAGGCGAGCGGGCGTCTCGAGTTCGATCCCGATTTTGCTGACTATCGCAGCGACAGCTTGCTCAACGTCTTTCGTTCGAAAAGCACTGGATACATCTCGCTCGACAGGCGCGAATGGCCGCATGGCGAGACCGGCACGGCTTGGGGCCATGCTGCCGTCTTCTTCGATGGCCGCTAGAATGCGCAGCATGCACGCACTGGCGCTGGTTCTTGGATGAGTGAAACGCGCTCCTTTGGTGACCGCGTGCGCAAAGCGCTGATCTGGCGTTCGGGCACGCAGATATTCGCTCAGCTCATTTCATGGGGCAGCACGCTTGCTGTTATCCGCATTCTCGATCCGGCCGATTATGGCCTTTTCGCCATGACACAGGTCGTGCTGGTGTTCCTAAGCTTTCTGAATGGCTACGGGTTGGCGAGCTCGATCGTTCAGGCTGACAAGCTCGATCCCGTGCGGCTGCGCCAAGCTTTCGGAGCCTTGCTGCTGCTCAATGGCGGATTGGCGGCGCTGCAATTTTTCCTAGCCCCTTGGGCTGCTGAATATTACCGCCAGCCCATTATTGCTGACCTCTTGCGGCTCCAGGCCGTGATCTATCTCGCAACGCCTTTCATCGTGCTGCCCGAAGCGCTGATGGCGCGCAATCTTGAGTTCAAGAAGACCGCTATCGTGAACCTGCTGTCCGCGATTGTTGGCGCGATTGTCGCGCTCGGATGCGCTTTTTCAGGGCTGGGCGTTTGGACGCTGGTTTATGCCGCCATTGCGATCTTTTGGACGCAGGCCCTGGGCATGTTCCTGGCGGCCAAAATGTTCATCTGGCCCAGCTTCCACTTTGGCGGAGCCGGCGACATGTTCAAATTCGGCGGCACGGTCATGCTGGCGCATATTTTTTGGACGGTTCAAAGCCAGTCCGATGTCTTCATTGCTAGCCGCTGGCTGAGCCCTCATGAGCTTGGCCTGTATGCAGAGGCATTGTTCCTCACAACGATCTTTGCGACCAAATTCGTGCCCCCGCTCAACGAAGTCGCCTTTCCCGCCTATTCGCGTATTCGCAGCGATCCAGAGGCTTTGAGATATTCATTCCTGAAAGCAGTCCGGCTCATCATGCTGATCGCTTGCCCGATCTATTTGGGGTTGGCCGCAAGCGCGACTGAGCTGGTGCATGTTGTACTGGCCGAGAAATGGCTGCCGATGGCCCCGATTATCTCTGTGCTCGCTCTAGTTATGCCGTTGATGACACTGCAAATCCTGTTCGCTCCGGCCAATAATGCGCTGGGCAGACCGGAAATTTCCGCGCGCGTCACAATGTTTGGAGCCTTTGTGATGGCGCTCAGTTTCTGGATCGGGGTTCGCTATGGCGTGATGGGCTTGGCCTATGCCTGGGTGGCTGGAATGCCGCTGCTGACAGTCTTCACCTTTTTCCTTTCAAAGGGGCATTTGGGACTGAGCGCGGGTGATCTGGCGCGCGCATTGTTGCCCGGGCTGAGCGCTGCGATTGCAATGGGGGCGATCGTCCATTTCGCTGCGGCGGCCCTTGCGCCAATGCCCGTAATTGCGAGGCTTGCCGTGCTGCTGATGCTGGGCGCTGCAAGCTATGGCGGCATATTGTTCCTATTCGCGCGTTCAACGCTTATCGAGCTGTATCAATTGATCGTGCGCCGAAAGCCTTCTGAAGAACCTGTCGCTACGCCAGAAGCGTGATCACTTGCCCATTTTGGCAGGGTTCACGCTAGGAATGAGGATGTAAGGCTCGCACTCTTGGGGACTAAGGTTGTTGTATGACTCTTTTGAATTCGATCCAATCTGAAACGGGCGAACTGGCGGTCAATGACCCTGCGACCGGCGCGGTAATTGCCCATGTGAAAGCCTATAGTCTGGACGAGATTTCGGATGTCATCGCAGCGGCAGATAAAGCGCGCCATGCGTGGGCAGCGCGCACTGCGAAAGAGCGCGGCACGATCCTGAAGGCATGGTTTGATCTCATCATGGCAAACCAAGATGAGCTAGCGCAGCTCATCACGGCGGAATGCGGCAAGCCAATGGCTGAATCCATGGTCGAAGTGGCATATGGTGCCGCCTTCGTCGAATGGTTCGCAGAAGAAGGTAAGCGCGCCTATGGCGAGACAGTGCCCAGCCACGCCGCGGGCAAGCGCGTGCTTACGATCAAGCAGCCTGTTGGCACATGCGCGGCAATAACACCGTGGAACTTCCCGCTTGCCATGATTACGCGCAAGGTTGGTCCGGCGCTGGCGGCGGGCTGCTCGATAGTTCTGAAACCGGCAGAGGCAACGCCGCTTTCTGCCCTCGCGATCGAGCAATTGGCGATTAAGGCAGGCGTGCCGGCAGAAGTCTTCAAAGTTACCCCAGTGCTCGATCCAGGCCCCGTGGGCGCGCTCTTTTGCAGCGATGCGCGGGTGCGCAAGCTGAGTTTCACCGGCTCCACCAAGGTCGGCAAACTCTTGATGAAGCAGGCCGCTGACAGCGTTATGCGGGTCAGTCTGGAACTGGGCGGAAATGCGCCCTTCATTGTCTTTGATGATGCCGATTTGGATGCTGCAGTGGAAGGCGCGATGGCGTCAAAATTCCGCAATGCCGGGCAAACATGTGTGTGTGCGAACCGCTTTCTCGTGCAGAAAGGCGTGGCGCAGGAATTTGCTACCAAGCTGACTGCCAAAGTCGCCGCGCTTAAAGTTGCGCAGGGAATGGAAGATGGAGCGCAGATCGGCCCGCTCATCAATGATGCAGGCCACGCGAAAGTGAGCACGCTGGTTGATGATGCATTGAAAATGGGCGCCTCAGCCACGACTGGCGGTCAATCGAGCGGGAAGGGCCCAACATTTTACGAACCAACGGTTCTCACCGGGATCAGTCCCGATATGGCCATCGTGAATGAAGAGATTTTTGGCCCCGTTGCTCCGCTGATAACTTTCAGCAGCGAAGAAGAAGCGATCCGCATTGCCAATGATACGCCATACGGTCTTGCCGCCTATTTCTATGCGCGCGATTTGGGGCGAGTGTGGCGTGTGATGGAGGCACTCGAATACGGTATGGTCGGGATCAATGACGGCGTGGTCTCAACCGAGAATGCGCCCTTTGGCGGGATTAAGGAATCGGGCATTGGCCGCGAAGGGTCAAAGCATGGAATCGATGAATATATGGAGCTGAAATACGCTCTGATGAGCGGGATTTAGGTTTGCTCCACATTCGATGCGGGCCGGTTTTCGTCTGATTTTGCTGCAATTGCGAAGAATTCATGCGTATGCGCGTTGACGGATGTATGATTGGCCCTATGCCTTGGATCTATGGGTTCCACCACAAGGCTTCCTGATCCGCCGGAAATGGCTGCATTGCTGCGCGATGGAGCCACGGCGCTATTCCTTGATTTTGACGGCACGTTGGTCGACCTGGCTGCAAAGCCTGATGCGATTGAAGTGCATCCCGGTTTGGCGCTTGCGCTTAAAGGGCTGGCTCAGCGATTGGATGGGCGCTTGGCTTTGGTGAGTGGGCGCTCGATTGATGATCTTGAGCAGCATTTGGGGCCGCTAAGCGTTGCCGTTGCCGGTTCTCATGGTGCAGAAAAAAGACTGGCCGATGGCAGCGTGTTGGGCGCAAAGCCTGACGGCATAGAGACCGCGGTCACTTCAGAATTGGCCACTTTTGCATTGACCCACAACATTGATTTGGAGACAAAATCGCACGGCGCTGCACTTCATTACCGCAGCGTTCCGGATAAAGAGGACGAGGCACGCGCTTTCGCCGCCCAGATTGCGCAAACGCATGGGCTGGAGGTTAAGCTCGGAAAATGCGTGGTCGAGCTTGTCGCGCGCGGGGCGAATAAGGGCAGCGCAGTGCGCGCCTTTATGGAAACAAAGCCTTTCCTTGGTTCGCGGCCCTTCTTCATCGGTGATGATGTTACAGATGAAGACGGATTTGCGGCGTGCGCTAAGCTGGGCGGTGACGGCATTCTTGTCGGAACCCGTGAAAGCAAGGCTCGCTATGTTCTTAAGGGCGTGGCAGATGTTCACCAATGGCTGGAGTTAGTATGACGACAAATTCGCTTGCTGCCGGACCCAATCTTGATTTGTGGCCGATCGGCAATTGTCAGGTTTCTGGCTTGATCGATAAGACCGGCGGCCTCGTTTGGGGCTGCGTGCCGCGCGTCGATGGCGACCCGGTGTTTTGTTCGCTGCTTAATGGCGATGCCAGCGATGCCGGCGTTTGGCGTTTCGAACTGGAAGGGCAAGTCAGCGCCAGCCAGCATTATGTTCGCAACACACCGATTCTCGTCACGCGGCTTGAGGCGGACGATGGCTCTGCTGTTGAGATCCATGATTTCTGCCCTCGCTTCGAACGCACGGGGCGGATGTATCGCCCGGTTGCTTATGCCCGGATCGTCCGCCCGGTTGCAGGAACGCCGCGGCTTAAAGTCGTGCTCCATCCCATGAGCGGCTACGGCGCGCATTTGGCCGAGACGACCAATGGCACCAACCACATCCGCTATCTGGTCGGCTCGCAAGCGCTTCGCCTCAGCACGGATGCGCCGGTCGGATATGTTCTTGAAAGCCAGACTTACCGTATCGAGAGCGACCAGCATTTCTTCTTGGGCCCCGATGAACCTTTTGTCGGCAATGTCCGATCCGAAGTGCGGCGAATGGAAGCGCAAACAGCGAAATATTGGACCCATTGGACGCGCGGATTGCATATCCCGCTCGAGTGGCAGGATGAAGTGATCCGCTGCGCGATAGCCCTCAAGCTTTGCCAGCACGAGGAGACCGGCGCGATTGTCGCGGCGCTGACAACGTCAATTCCCGAAGCTGCGCATTCAGAGCGCAATTGGGATTATCGTTATTGCTGGATCAGAGACAGCTATTACACGGTCCAAGCTCTCAACCGGCTTGGCGCTCTGGATGTGCTGGAGAAATACCTCGCTTACCTGCGCAATATTGTTGACGGGGCGAAAGGAGGGCAGATCCAGCCGCTCTATTCGGTCATGGGCGAAAGTGAACTTGACGAAGTGACGGCAGCGCATCTGGCGGGCTATCGCGGAATGGGGCCGGTGCGGCGCGGCAATGCGGCCTACAAGCAGGTCCAGCATGATTGTTATGGCCAGATTGTGCTGCCAACTGCGCAAGGTTTCCTCGACAAGCGCTTGCTGCGGATGGCGGATGAGCACGATTTTGAAAGCCTTGAGCAAGTGGGCGAGATGGCTTGGGCAATGCACGATCAGCCCGATGCTGGCCTTTGGGAGTTTCGCACACGGCAAGAAGTGCACACCTACTCAGCCGTCATGTGCTGGGCGGCGTGCGACAGGCTGGCCAATGTTGCCTACTCAATAGACAAACCGGATAGAGCTAAGCTGTGGCGCGAGCGCGCCGATGCGATCCGCGACAAGATCGAGACAGAGGCGTGGGTGAAGAATGGCGAGGATGGTGGCCACTACGGCGCCAGCTTCGAGAGCGATTATCTCGATGCAAGCTTGCTGCAAATGGTCGAGCTGCGCTTCTTATCGCCCGACAACCCGCGTTTCCTATCGACCTTCAAAGCGATGGAAAAAGAGCTGCGGCGCGGCGATCACATGCTGCGTTATGCAGCGGAAGACGACTTCGGCGCGCCCGAGACCGCGTTCAACGTATGCACCTTCTGGCTGATCGAGGCGCTTCATCTGGCGGGCCGCGATGCTGAAGCGCGCAAACTGTTCGAGACCATGCTAAGCCATACCACACAGTCGGGAATGCTGAGCGAAGACCTCGACTTTGAGACAGGGGAGCTTTGGGGCAATTTTCCGCAAACCTACTCGCTGGTTGGCGTTATCAATTGCGCTGGTCTCCTGTCCAAGCTGTGGAGTGATGTACGATAGGACGCCTGGTAGTTATTTCGAATAGGGTTGCAGTGCCAAAAGCGCGCGGCGCTGCTGGTGCGCAAGGCGGGCTGGCTGGCGCGCTCAATTCGGCGCTTAAGGATCGCGGTGGCGTGTGGTTTGGTTGGTCAGGTCAGGAAAGCGAGGACAGCACCGGCACCATCAACATGCAGCGCGCAGATGGCGTCACCACCGCTACGATCGACCTTAGCGCCCGCGACATTGACGAATATTACAATGGCTATGCCAATTCGACCTTGTGGCCGCTGTTCCATTACCGCCTCGACCTGACCGAATATGAGCGCGAAACAGGGAAGGGGTATGAGCGGGTCAATGAGAATTTCGCTGAAAGCGTGCAGCCGCTGATTGATAAGGACGACCTTGTCTGGGTCCATGATTATCATCTGCTTCCGTTGGGCGAGCGGTTGCGCGCACGCGGGCTCAAAAATCGGATTGGCTTTTTCCTGCATATCCCCTGGCCGCCGACGCGCTTGTTTGTCTCGCTCCCCTATCATGAGCGGCTCGTGCGAACGATGCTCGACTATGATCTGCTGGGTTTCCAGAACAATGAATGGCTCGAAAGCTTCTTGCATTACTGCCGCAAGGAATTGGGTGCAGATGTGGACGAGACAAGTGGCACGATAAGCATTGATGGGCGAACGGTGCGGGCAAAAGCCTATCCTATTGGGATCGATTGGGATCACTTTCAAGCGCAAGGCGAAGGTGAAGAGGCAGCCAAAGCAGCTGAGCGACTCGAGGTTTCAACTCGCAACCGCACCGCGATGATAGGGGTTGACCGGCTCGACTATTCCAAGGGCCTGCCTGAGCGCATTGACGGGATCGGGCGCTTTTTTGACCAGCATCCCGAGCGCGTGCGCGATCTTGTCTATATTCAAGTTGCGCCGCCAAGCCGCGAAGATGTTGAAAGTTATCAGCATATCCGCGAGGTGCTTGAGCAGAAAACGGGGCAGATAAACGGAGCGCGAAGCGAAGTTGATCTGGTGCCGATCCGCTATGTGAACCGCGGCTATAGCCATGCCGAGCTCTATGGCTTTTTCAGGGCTTCGAAGATCGGACTGGTCACGCCTTTGCGCGACGGAATGAACCTTGTCGCTAAGGAATATGTCGCCGCTCAAGACCCTGAAGATCCTGGCGTTCTCATCCTGTCACGCTTTGCCGGGGCAGCCCAGCAGCTTGAGTGCAAGGGGAAGGGCGCTGTGATGGTCAATCCGCATAGCCCCGATGATCTGAGCCACGCGATTCTGAGCGCGCTCGACATGCCATTGGCAGAACGAAAGAGCCGTTATCAGGCGATGATTGCCACCATTCGCGATGACAATGTGCAGGCGTGGACCAAGGAATTTTGTGAGGATTTGGCGAGCGCATAAATGCGCTTTTGCTCAAAGGAAGCGCACCGTTGATTGTTTGGACAAGGGTGCGCGGCCCGAGCTTTCCTCCAAAAACGTCTGCAATTCCTTATGCTTGGGACGCGTTGCACGTGAAGCCAGCACGTGTTCGATCCGCCAGGCGAGCTCATCCGGCTTGAAAGGCTTGCGGATATAATCGGTCGCTCCGGCAAACATAGCGAGTTCTTCATCACGGCGACCAACGATGGCGCTAAACATGATGATCGGCATGTCGTAAAATTCAGGCGAGTTGCGCAATTGGCGCAAGACTTGGCTGCCGGTCATATCGGGCATGTCCTGATCGAGCAGCAGGACGTCGGGCCGGCGGTGCTTAAGCACGTGCAGCGCTTGCATCCCGCTCGTTACCCAGCCGCAGGCATGGCCTGCATTTATTAGGGCTTCGGAAGCCACTTCAGCAATGATAACATCGTCATCGACAATCAGAATATGCGCCATATGGGCGCCTCCTTTCCTCGCAGGTCGCCTCCCGTCCGACATCAGGGCTAGGGTTGCGGCATCAAGCAATGGTTGCCCGCGCGCTAGGTATGGATGCGAGTTAGGGAAACTGCCCATGCGCGGTTGCCGCCATTGGAGCACGCTGCCACTGTGCCTGCGATGATTCGAAATCCATTTATTCCCACCCAAGGTATCCACAATCTGCGCGACTTCGGGGGCTATGCCGGGGCAGGCGGGGCTGCGGTGAAAACCGGCGTATTGTTCCGTTCGGGGCAGCATGTCGGCGCAAGCGATGCCGACCTGAACGCGCTCGATGCTCTGGAGCTTGGCACGGTGATTGATCTGCGCGGCAATGGCGAGCGAGCGCTCCATCCGTGCAAGCGGGGCGAGCGCTTTTCAGCAAAGGTGATCTTCTATGACGGAGAGACCAGCAACATGCCTCCGCATATGGATATTGATGAGGGCACTACGACTGCTCAATTCGCTTATGACCGGATGATCGCGACCTATGCGCGCATGGTTCACAACCCCGCGATGGTGGAGCTGTTCAACCGCTACCTTCATTCTCTGGCTGAGCGTGATGGGGCAAGCCTGGTGCATTGCTTTGCGGGCAAAGACCGCACCGGCGTGGCCGTAATGCTGGTGCAGCATATTTTGGGCGTGTCGCGCAGTGACCAGATGGCCGAGTTTATGCTCACCAATGAAGCCCCAACAATCCAGATTTTGCGCGATCAGGCTGTGCCGGGGCTAGAGGCGCGCTATGATCGCAAGCTCGATGACGGCGCTGTAAAGGCATTGCTTGAAGTGCATCCCGACTACCTCAGTAACTTTTGGGCAGAGGTAGAGCGCATCCACGGTTCGCTGGATGATTACATCTCTGGCACATTAGGTGTGGATGAGGCTGTGCAAGACACGCTTCGGCAAAAGCTGATCGGGTGACAAATGCGCCTTCGCTTCCCATATGGGAGGTAAGACGAATTTAGCACTGACGAAAGATACAACCGCCATGGCGACCCATCGCACCAAAATGCTCATCATCGGATCTGGCCCCGCTGGATACAGCGCGGCGATTTATGGCGCGCGCGCCATGCTCGAGCCGATTGTGGTGCAGGGTATCCAACCAGGCGGTCAGCTGACGATCACCACTGAGGTCGAGAACTATCCGGGCTTTCGCGACGTGATCCAAGGGCCGTGGCTGATGGAAGAGATGAAGGCGCAGGCCGAGCATGTCGGCACCAAGATGATCTGGGACACGATTGTCGATGTCGATCTGGAAGGTGGCTCTCCTTTCCGCGCGGTTGGCGATAGCGGTGATGAGTATATTGCCGACAGCGTGGTGATCGCGACCGGCGCACAGGCCAAATGGCTCGGCGTTCCCGGCGAACAGGAGCTTGGGGGTAAGGGCGTGTCAGCCTGCGCAACCTGCGATGGTTTCTTCTTCCGCGGCAAGAAGGTTGCTGTAATCGGCGGGGGCAATACGGCAGTGGAAGAGGCGCTTTACCTCACCAACCATTCCGATGATGTTACGCTGATCCACCGGCGTGCCGAGCTGCGTTCCGAGAAGATTCTCGAAAATCGTTTGATGGCCTCTGACAAGATCACACCCCTATGGAACAAGACGGTCGAAAGTTTTGAAGCGGGCGAGAATGGGACTTTGGGCCATCTGGTGCTTAAGGATACCAAGACTGGCGAGACATCGACACTCGAGGTTGATGGTGCCTTCGTTGCGATCGGCCATGCCCCTGCGACAGAATTGTTCAAGGGCAAGCTAGAGATGGACGGTGGCGGTTATCTGGTTACCGAACCCGGCACGCCCAAGACGGCCATTCCCGGTGTCTTCGCAGCAGGCGATGTGATGGACCATGTCTATCGCCAAGCGGTAACAGCAGCTGGCGTAGGCTGCATGGCTGCGCTGGACGCTGAGAAGTTCCTCGCCACGCTCGTTTTCGATGAAGCGGGCGACGAGGCTGATACGGCGGCTCCCCAAACAGAAGCCGCCGAGTAATACATCTCGTTCTAGTGGAAGACGGCCATCGCCGCGTGAACAATCAACGCGATGAGAACTACGCTGGACATGGCAAACAATACGAAGCGCACCATCACCTTATTTGCGGTGGCTTGGACCAGACTGTGCGCCACGCGCAGGCCAACATAAATCCAGCCTAATAAAGCGTTCAGCCCATCGCCCAGACCGAGCAGCGCAAGGGTGATCGCGATGGCGTAAAAGACCGTAGGTTGTTCGTGAAGATGGTTGTAATTGTCCGCCTTCCAATTGACGTTGTCGGGCAGCGCGGCGCGCAGGCTGGCACCCGTCGTACCGGTCAGATTGGACGTGTCTACATCAGGCGATTTCTGCATCGCGGGGATGCGCGTGGCATACATCCACGCCCACATAATCATCGTCCAGATCGTCAGGCCGACAACAGGCCCCAAAATTTGCATGCCTTCATTCATGATGGAATCGCTCCTGGATCAGCAAAAAGTGTCAGCGCAACAGCGCGATAGGTGAGATAGATAAGCGCAAATGTGCTCGCAAGGAACAAAACAAAGCGCACCGAAACCTTGTTGACGAGCGATTGCCACAGCGAATGCATGATCCGCAGGCCAACATAAATCCACGCTGCCAAAGTGTCCCCAGCGCTTGCGCCCATTAGCGCGATAATTACGACCACGGCATAAAACAGCGTCGGCTGCTCGTGCAAATGGGTGAGGTTGTGTGCTTTCCAATTGATCTTGTCAGCGATGACCCCTTCAAGGTCTTGCCCGCGACCACCAACGCTGGCGCCAATATCCGTGCCAGCCTTAGCTGCTGCGGGTAGGCGGGTGCCCGCCATCCAGAACAACATGATGAGTGTCCACGCGACCAATACGGCGGCTGGAGCGAGCATTTGTGCTTGCATGATTGTTTCCCCTCAATTGCAGGCGAACCTGCGGCGCGCGCGCTCGATTGTCAAATGCAACCTAATTGACAGAGCTGATGGTTGCGGCAAATTGCTCAGGATCAGTGTTGCCACCGGTGAGCATTATGACAGTGCCTTCGTCAACGGCGACCTTACCGGCCAATGCTGCTGCAAGCGCCGCCGCGCCGCCCGGTTCGACGACTAGCCGCAATTGCGAAAAGGCAAAGCGTTGGGCTGCGCGCACTTCTTCATCTGTAACCGTCACGCCGGGGTCGCTGCGCCCTTGCAAAACGCCAAGGTTGACCGGCTTGGTCGCTATGGGCTGGAGCGCGTCGCAAATCGTCTTGGGCGCATCGTCACTGGCATTGACGAGTTTGCCCACCTTCAGCGCTTGGCCGACCATGTCCCATCCAACCGGCTCGACCGGAACGATGGCACCATCTGGGCAGGCAAGCGCGAGGCCCGCTGCCAATCCACCACCTCCGCAGCATGCGATGATGCGTGTTGGTTCGCGGCCGAGTTGCTCTGTGATTTCTATCCCTGCGCTGCCTTGCCCTTCGATCACGCGGGCATCGCCAAAGGCATGAACGAGCGCGGCCCCGCTTTCTCTGATAAGGCGTGCTGCAACCGCATCGCGGTCTTCTCCGGGGCGGTCGTAAAGCACGATCTCAGCACCCAAAGCTGAAGTCGCCTCCAGTTTCACTTTCGGGGCATCGCGCGGCATCACAATCGTCGCCTCTATGCCCAAACGCCGCGCGGCCCATGCAACTCCTTGCGCG
>CALLIO010000108.1 GCA_938009055.1 uncultured Altererythrobacter sp. | reverse complement strand
GCGCGTTACGCTGATTTCCGAAGAGCGCCGCGTGCTCAACACGCGCCTTGCTCAGCGCCAGCGTCCGCTTGTGAAGCTGACGGCAGCTTTGCAGAATATGGCGCGCCGCCCGCTGGCTTTGTCTGCGCTTCGTTCAGGCTCCTTGAAAGACACGGTTTATGTGCGTGCGATTTTGGACAGCGCCGTGCCGCAAGTGCGCGCAAGAACGGCCAATTTGCGCAAAGATATTCAGCGCGGCCAGCAGCTTGAGCGCAATATGAATGGCCAGCTTGCGAAATTGCAAGGCGATCAGCAATTGCTCGATCAACGGCGCACGGCCTTGGCTGCTGTTTCGCGCCGCCAGCAAGTCACATCGCAGCAAGCATCCGGCATTGCCATGCGCGAGAATGAGCGAGCTTTGGCTTTGGCTGAGGACGCGCGCGATCTCGATGAATTGGTTGGCAAATTGGGCGCCACAACTGCGCTGCGCGAAGAGTTGGCGAAATTGCCCGGGCCATTGATCCGGCCTGCACAACCGGCCGCTGCCAGCGTGTCGGATCAACCCACTCCAGCTGCGACTGGAGATACCCCCCAGATAACGCGAGATGTCGGGCAGATAACGCTCCAATTGCATGTTGAAGGCAAGACAATCACTGGTTTTGGCGAGACAAGCGAGGCTGGCGTGCGCTCAACTGGCTTGGTCATTGCGCCTGTCTCTGGCGCGCAAGTTGTAGCTCCGGCTGGCGGGCGTGTGGCCTTCTCTGGCCCTTATCGCGGCTTTGGGCGAATCGTTATTATCGAGCATGCCACTGGCTGGACCAGTCTGATCACAGGGCTTGCTCGAAGCGATGTCGAAGCTGGTACGCAATTGTCGCGCGGCAGCCCATTGGGCGTGGCAGCGGAAGAAAATCCCGCCGTGACATTGGAATTGCGGCGCAATGGGAGTCCCGTCAACCCACTGGAATTCATGTAGAAAATTCCTCTAGAGGGCTTAAGTTAAGCACATATCGCAAGACCTTGGCGCGATCTGACCCAGCAAGAGACGCCAGTCACCCTCTCATCTGGCGTTAAGGGGCGATGCGCGATATATCCGTCCTCAGACAGATCAGGAGCACACTCGGATAATGAAACTCGCACCCCTCTTAAGCAGCGCGGCGTTGGTGACAGCCGTTGCCCTGATCCCCGCGACGACAGCCAGCATGGCGCAGGTCGATGCACGCGCTGGGCCGGAATTTGCCAAGCTGTATGCGACTTACAATCGAATCAAGGCGAGCTATGTCGAGCCGGTCGAGGATGAGAAACTGATCCGCGGCGCGATTGACGGGATGCTATCCTCGCTCGATCCGCATTCCGCCTTTGTCGATGGGTCGGATTTGCAGCGGCTCGAGACGATGATCGATGGCAATTATTCCGGCCTTGGCCTCTCGGTTGTGATGGACGATGGCGCAGTGAAGATCATTTCGCCATTTCGCGGAAGTCCAGCAGCAGAAGCTGGCTTGAAAGCTGGCGACTACATTACGCATTTGGATGGCGATCTGATTTATGGCGGCGATCTGGACGATGCCGTTTCGCGGATGCGCGGCCAAGCAGGCACTTCAATCAATCTGACAGTGTTTCGTCCGGGCCGCGAAGAGCCATTTGACGTTGCAGTCACACGCGGCGTGATTGAGCTTGAGCCGGTTACGCACACAGTTGAGGCAGGCAATATTGGCGTCATCACTGTCAATGAATTCTCGCGCGATGTTGGCGCAGACGTGTTTGCAGCTTGGACAGAGATTAAGAAAGAAGCGAGTGGGCGAGTCAGTGGCCTCGTGCTTGATTTGCGCTCGAACCCAGGCGGATCGCTTGATGAAGCGGTCGCTCTGTCCGATCTCTTCCTCGACAAAGGGCGGATCGTATCGCAGCGCGGGCGGGCCCGGGGCGAGACATTGCTTTATGATGCAGAGACTATGTTCCGCGGCGATATCGCCACAGGCGTCCCACTGATTGTGCTGATTGATGCAGGTTCAGCTTCTGCTTCTGAGATCGTGGCAGGCGCATTGAAAGATCATCGCCGCGCACTGATTATGGGCGAGCGGAGCTTCGGCAAGGGTTCTGTTCAATCGCTGCTGCCATTGGGCCGCGATGCTGCCTTGAAGCTGACGACAGCGCGCTATTACACGCCGTCTGGCCATTCGGTTCAGGAAGGCGGGATCAAGCCGGATATCACTGTGCCGCAATTGTCCGATCCCGACCTTGCCAAGCGCAACAAATATCTGATGCGCGAATCTGATTTGCGTGGCCATCTGGTCAATGAGCTGGGCTTGGAAGATGAAGCGCTTGAAAGCGATAAGATCGACGATCCGCGCTTCAAGCTGACAGCTGAAGAGCTAAAAGAACAAGGCGTCGAGGACTTCCAGCTTTTCTACGCAATGGAAACCTTGCGCCGGACAACGCCAAGCTCAGTCGCTTTGCGCGATTGATCCGCTAAAGCTGCGGGGATGACCGATACTGCCTTGAAACGCGCGCAGGCTTTGGCGCTTGCTCTGCCTGCTGCATTGCTGGGCGGGGCATATATTTCGCAATACGGCTTTGACTTGTTCCCATGCGAGATGTGCTTGTGGCAGCGTTGGCCGCATTTCGCCGCTCTTGCCTTGGCCTTGTTATCTTTCGCTTTGGCTCCCAAGCGTTTGCTTATCGCATTGGCGGGAATAGCGATTTTCACATCAGGATTGATCGGGCTCTTCCACGCAGGCGTCGAATATGGCTGGTGGGAAGGGATCACTGGTTGCGCCATGCCCTTGGATGCGGGCGGCGATCCGCTTGATGCGATTATGAACGCACCCATTGTGCGCTGCGATGAAGCGCCATGGGATTTGTTCGGCGTGTCGCTGGCTGGCTGGAACTTCCTTGTGTCATGCGCAGGCGCGATTGCAATCTTCGTGCTTTTGGCCCGGAGCAAAAAGGCCTAAGGTCCACGCTATGGACAAGAAAGACATCCATCGCATGATCCGCGTTGACCAAGCGGGCGAATTTGGTGCGAACCGCATTTACGCTGGCCAATTGGCCGTGATGGGAAGCCGCGGGCCGCATTCGCAAGAAATCGCTGGCATGGCCGAACAGGAAGAGCGCCACCGCGAAGAATTCGACAAATTGATGGCGCGGCGCGGCGTTCGCCCGACAGTGCTGCAACCTTTCTGGTCAGCGGCTGGCTATGCATTGGGTGCAGGAACGGCGCTGCTGGGGCCAGAAGCTGCAATGGCTTGCACGGCGGCGGTCGAAACGGAAATCGACAAGCACTATTCCGACCAATTGGACGCGCTGGAAGAAAGCGGCGCTGATCCCGAATTGGCTGAGATGATCCATGAATTTCGCGAGGATGAGCGCGAACACCGCGATGCTGCGCTGGCAGCGGGCGCGGAAAAAGCGCCTGCCTATCCGCTATTGTCAGGCGCGATCCGGCTGGGATGCCGCGCTGCCATCAAGCTGGCCGAGCGTATTTAGAGCGTTTCTGCTTTTTTGAACGAGCCTTTCCAGCCCACATCTTTCGCTCTTCAGTTGGTATTCACGCTGGCCCTGCTTATAGGGCATCCATGTTCAAAGATCAGCTAGGATAACGGCCATGCGCTTGTTCACATCAGCATCACTGGCACTGGCAGTCGCCAGCATGGGTTTGGCAGGCGCTGCTATCGCTCAAGATGATTTGCAGCCGGCCCAGCCCGTGTCTGACGATGTCCAGATCGCTTATGTCTATGGCGAAGATGCTGCGCCTGAATGTCCGGATGGCAATATCTGCGTTTTCGCGCGTCTGCCGGAAAATGAGCGTTACCGCATTCCGCCAACGCTTAGAACCAGCGATTCCATTCAGAATACTGCGTGGGCCAAACGCGTCCAACAGCTTGAGATGGTTGGCAATTTCGGAACGTATTCGTGCACTCCAGCAGGGGCCGGCGGGTCGCTTGGCTGCACTCAGCAAATGATCGATGCTGCCTTTGCCGATAAGCGCGAAGGGGCAGGGGTGCGCTTTAGCCAGCTGATCCAAGCTGCACGCGAAGAGCGCTTGTCTACCATCGATACTGATGCTGCGATGGAACAAGAGCGCGTTGAGCAAATCGAGCGCGAATATCTCGAGCGGCTGGAGCGCGAGCGCAATGCACCGCTTCCAGGCGATGGGGCGGCGGAAGAAGCGGCTCCAGCGCCTCAAACCGCAGCAGATGCACCGGCTTTGGCTCAGCCTCCGCAGTAAATCACTTTAAGCGATCAAACTTTGTAATAGTCGCGGTACCAAGCGACGAATTGCTTGATTCCCTCGCGTACATCGGTTTGCGGCTGGTATCCGGTGAGCTCTTTCAGCAAAGTTGCATCCGCCCAAGTAGCAGGCACGTCGCCTTTCTGCATGGGCATGAAGTTTTTGACCGCCTCGACCCCGCATTCCGCCTCAATCGCTTCGACAAAGTCCATCAACCGCACCTTGTCGCTGTTGCCGATGTTTACCACGCGGAAGGGGGCGACGGGCGATAGGCTGTCGTAACTCGCGATGTCCTCAGAACTTTCAGGGCGAACCGGAGGCGTATCCACGAGCAAGCGTATGCCGCGCACCAGATCGGTGACGAAAGTGAAATCGCGATGCATGTTGCCATTGTTGTAAATGTCGATCGGCGTGCCGTCCAAAATACCCTTGGTGAACTTGAAAAGCGCCATATCGGGTCGGCCCCACGGGCCATAGACAGTGAAGAAGCGGAACATGGTCGTCGGCAAGTTCCAAAGGTGCGCGTAGGAATGCCCCATGCTTTCGTTCGCCTTTTTCGTGGCGGCATAAAGCGTCATTTGGGTCTCAACCCGTTCGCGCTCATCAAAGGGCATTTCTTCATTCGCGCCATAGACGGACGAAGTAGAAGCCATCAGCAAATGGTCTACGCCCAGTTCGCGCGCGCATTCCATTACATTGAAAGTGCCAACGATATTGGCATCGATATAGGCGCGCGGGTTCTCTAGGCTGTAGCGAACACCGGCTTGGGCGGCGAGATGGACAATCACATCTGGCTTTTTATCCATCATCAGCGTGTGCAGCGATTCGAAATCTTCGAGCATGCCTTCATGCGCGGTAAAATGCTCATTTTGCAGCAGCATTTGATGCCGGCCCTGCTTGATTCGCACATCGTAATAATCGGTCATGCCGTCGAAGCCGACTACCGAAAATCCTTCTGCCAGCAAAAGCTTGGAGAGGTGAAAACCAATAAAGCCAGCCGAACCGGTGACGAGGATTTTGCGCATGAGGGCTTCCTATGGGTGGAGCTGGTTATTCTGCGGCATGCTGAACCGGATCATCATTGGCCGCCTGCTGTGCATTGGGCGCTTCAGAGCCCAAAGGGCGATGATCAAATTCAGGCACAAGCCGCTCAAGAATAGAAACAGCCTCACTGCCATCGCGGCATTGCCGGATTTCTCCTAACAATGCCTGAATTTCAGCGCGGTCTGCGAAGTTTTCATGGGCCATCATTATACGGGGATGCTGCGTGTCTTGTGGGGATTGGCCGATCAACAATTCTTCGAAAAGCTTTTCGCCAGGGCGCAGGCCAATCTCAACGATCTCAATATCGCCATCTGGGTTCTGGGCATCGCGCAGGGAAAGCCCGCTTAGTTGCACCATGGTTTTGGCCAGTTCCGCGATGGTAACAGGCTTGCCCATATCAAGCACAAACATCTCACCGCCTTTGGCCATGCCAGCTGCTTGAATAACCAATCCCGCAGCTTCGGGAATGGTCATAAAATAGCGAGTGATATCCTTGTGGGTGAGCGTGATGGGGCCACCTGCTTCGATCTGCGAGCGAAACAGCGGCACAACCGAGCCACTTGAGCCCAGCACATTGCCAAACCGCACCATAGAAAAGCGTGTTGTTTTTGATTCTTCAGCCAGCGATTGGATGACTTGCTCTGCCGCCCTTTTGCTCGCGCCCATCACATTGGTTGGCCGCACGGCTTTATCTGTGCTGATGAGGATGAAGTCGGAAACTTGGGCGCTGTGCGCTGCATCTGCGAGCGATTGAGTGCCCAAAATATTGTTGCGTAAAGCTTCGATCGGATTGGCCTCGACAAGAGGCACGTGTTTGTAAGCGGCGGCGTGAAAGACAGTGTCGACATCGTACCAGCTGAAGATTTCAGCCAGCCTTTCGCGATCCGAAACCGAGCCCAATATCGGCACGATCTCTAAGGGCGAGGGATCATCGGACTGCATGCCAGCGAGCTCCCGCTCAATCTGGTAGAGCGAGAATTCGGAGATATCGAAGAGAATGAGTTTGCGGGCGCCAATGCTTGCGATCTGCCGGCAAAGTTCGCTGCCAATCGAGCCGCCTGCGCCTGTGACTAACACTGTTTTGTCACGGATGGTGCGATCGAGCAGCTTCTTGTCCGGCTCAACTGGCTCTCGGCCAAGCAAATCTTCAATTTCAAGCGGGCGGATATCATTGATCGACACCTTACCTTGGGTGAGGTCGCTCAATTGCGGCAGGGTTTGGACGCTCACTTTGAATTGGCGCAAAGAATCGACAATCTCCTGCCTTTCTCTTCGTGTTATTCGGGGCAGGGCGAGCAAGATATCTGTGACGCCTTCGGCCTGTATCGTTTGGCCCAAGCTGTGCCGATCAAAGATCCTTTTGCCCTCAAGGCGCTGGCCAACAATCAGCGCATTGTCATCAACAAACCCCACCAGCGTCATTCCCGGTTCTGTTCTCAAAGAGCTGGCGATCTGGCGGCCTGCTTGCCCGGCACCATAGATGAGGACATGGCGCACCTCCCCCACAAAGCGCCGGCGCCCCATCAAATCGACCAGGACAAAGCGCACGGCAATCCTTGATCCGACCATCAAGATGAACAGGATCATCGGTTGCAAAACACCCAAGGTTCTGGGGATGCCTGTAATGCCACCAACACTCATGACGATTGTCATGAAGAAGCCGTAGATGAAAAAGCTGCGCGCAAGGCTGCGCATCATTCCTAAGTCAGCGAAGCGGAAAATTGTTCCGTAGACGCCGGTGAGCGCGAAGAGCACAAGCGCTGAAGGAACGGTAATGAGCACGATCTTGGCGACCGCTTCATTCCAGTAGGTTAATACACCTAAGCGCAGGGAATAGGATATCCACGCCGCTTGAAGCAGCAAGATAAAATCAATGACAATGATGAGCGATTGCTTGGCCCATCTTGGCAAACCGATAAGGCGGTTCGCAACAAGGCGAAAAACTTGGCTGATTAGGATCCCTCCCCCATTTGAGCGGCCCTTTAGAAGCCCTCCATTAAAGGAGGGGGCGGAAGAGGCAAACCCCCTTATTGAGGTTTTGCGTCCTAAGCGAGCTTGCCCGCCAATCGATATTATCGGGCAAGGGATGGGGCGTGGCAGCATGAGAGAATTACAGTATCATAAGTCACCCCGTCCAACGCTGGAATAGTTAAAGCCTGCTCCACGCATATCTTCGGGTCGGTAGATATTGCGAAGGTCGACCAGAACCGGCTGGTTCGCCAGCTCCATCACGCGGCCGAGATCAAGCGCTCGGAACGCGTCCCACTCGGTCACAATCGCCACCGCATCTGCGCCAGTGGCCGCCTAAATCAGATCAAGTTCTTTAGCTTTCAGCACGCCTTCTATGCGGTTGTTCACACCCAGTGCCGCAAACGCGGCAGCTGCATGTGCTTTCACCGTAGCTGGAGACAATTCTAGCTCCCGCGCTACTTCTTTATTCGACATCCCAGCCGCGATTAGTTTCAAGACATCACCCTGCCGCTCGGTTAGTCTCGCGTGTGTCGCTACGCCCGACAGGTTTACGCTGCCATCGCGGCCTGAACTCAAAGTCAGCACACGCTCTGGGACATAGGTCCCTCCGGCGAGCACCACCCTGATCGCAGCCTCTATCACGGCGCTCTGCGAGGTCTTTGTAACGAAACCGGAAATGCCCAATTCGAATAACGCGAGCAAAAGTTCATCGTCTTCATTACCGGTTACAACCACCATAGGCGCATCGGGGGCAACAGAGCGCATGTGGGCTATGCCATCGAGAGGTTCGGAGCCGGGCATTGAAAGGTCGGTGATGCAAAGATCTGGACTGCTTTCAATCGCTTTCCAAGCGGAAGGATAGTCTCCAACAATGGTAAGTACTGCCTCGGGCCATGCCCCTTCGACCAAGCCAGCCATCGCGTCCCTTAGCATCGCATGGTCATCACAAATCAAGCATGATCGCATTGGTTAGCCGCGTCCCATATCGGCATCGAATGGACGCCAACTGAGGGGAAGGCTTATACTAAGTCACTGGCAATTCAAACCAGAAGGCGCTGCCGCTGGCCCATCTTTTTTCATAG
Organism: uncultured Altererythrobacter sp.; assembly: GCA_938009055.1. GTDB lineage: Bacteria > Pseudomonadota > Alphaproteobacteria > Sphingomonadales > Sphingomonadaceae > Erythrobacter. The sequence continues at coordinate 29,179 of CALLIO010000108.1, read as the reverse complement.
CCCGCATCGCCGCCCATTAATTTTGCCATGCGCATTGCTGATGCCAATCCAAGCCCAAATCCGCCGCGTTCTTCGCCGCGATGATTGGCCCCTTGGAAATAATCGTCGAACAATTGCGGTTGATCCACAGCATCTATCCCCAAACCATCATCAATAACCCAAATACGTATTCGATCGCCTCTGCGCCGCGCGCCGACAAGCAAACGGCTGGCCTTTGAGTGTTTAATCCCATTGGTGATGTAGTTGGCAAGAATGCGGTCGACCAGAGAGGGATCACCTATTGTTTCAAGGCCGCTTGGCATTGCATGAATTTGTATACCGCTTGCGGTGGCGGCCGGTTCATACAATTCAGCTGCACGCGCAATGGCTGGACCGATTGCAATATCTCCTCGTTTTGCGGCAAGCTCACCAGCCTGCAATTGCAGATATTCGGTCATCTGTTTTAGCAGCTGGCCCGTTGTATCAAGCGCCCAACGCACCCGCCTCACTGCTTTTTCCCGCGCCTCACCTTTTCGGCTTATAACTTGGTCAAACGACAGCCCTGCTGCTTGAATGGGCTGCTGCAAATCATGCGAGGCCGAAGCGATAAACCTGTTCTTCGCATCGCGCTCCCGTTCAGCTTCCAGCCGCGCAAAATGGGCAGAGTTGAGCAGCCCCTGCATAACACGACGAAAAACGAAGAGTGCTACCGATGAGATCGTGAAGGCAGCAGCGATCCCCCATTTCCAAATTTCCAAATGGACCAATATGAAAAGCAAAGTCGAAACCGGAATTGCTAAGGGCGAAACCGCGCCAAAGCCATGCGCGGGCGCAAATCTAGTCGATCCCAAAATTATTACCACCGCGCACATTAATAGCACGAATATGCAGGCAAGCTGCACATCGCTGGGCAAAAACGGTCCAAGTGACCAAGTCGTCCATATGGTTGAGGCATAGAATGCATAACTGTTCAATGGGTCGAGCAGTAGCCACTCGCCAGCCGCTTTGCTTGGCGTAGGCTTCACCCGTTTCCAGAACAATCGTGCGGTCCAAAATAGGATCAGGAACACGCCAAGAGCGAGCGAAGTGTTGAGCTGAAACAGCGGTACTGATCCTAGCATAGCAAGATACATGTAGCCGGTCAGAACGGCGGCTCCGACAAGACACAAAAGCCGGTAGAAAAACTTGTGATCCATCTGTTCGGGTTCCTTGCCCCTTCCCAATATCCATCATCGCTGAATCGTGCGCAGGCACAAGGGATGATCAGGGACTAGGCCATTTGGTTAGGCCATCTGGCTAATAGGAAAGCCCTCTATTTGCGCACAAATATAGCCCCATAAGGAATGGGGAAGAAACATCATGAAACGCATTCAGCATCAAACAAGAAACTCACTTTTGCTTGCCACCAGCATTGCGGCTCTGTCCATCTCAAGCGCCGCTATCGCTGATGCTACACCGGAATGTAATGAAGATCCCACTGGCGGGACAACGTCGCTTGAATGTGGTCGCAATTCCGATGCTTCTGGAGCGAGCGGCGCTACCGCCGTTGGCGCGAATAGCAAAGCCACCGGTAGCGAGAGCACCGCTGTTGGTGAAACCTCTGATGCAACGGGTGATCAAAGTGTGGCTATTGGCGAAAATGCGCAGTCCACTGGCTTGCGAACGGTTGCAGTCGGTGAAGATTCCTCAGCTACTGAGCAATTTGCATCAGCTTTTGGCAATTTGGCGCGCGCAACTGCTGAAGGTGCTACCGCGATTGGCATTTCCTCCGATGCGACCGGCCTCAATTCCACCACATTGGGCCGCAATGCCGATGCTACTGGTGTCGCGGCTATCTCGATTGGCGCGGAAAGCGATGCAAATGCCGATGGAACAATTGCGATTGGGGGTGATGGAGGTGATGTAGACGGCAAAGGAGCGCAAGCCTTAAGCCAGTTTGCAGTTGCCATTGGATCCGATGCGGTGGCAAATGGAAATACATCCATCGCGATTGGCCTAAATTCTCAAACGATTGCAGCCATTGGTGGTATCGCTATTGGCACTAACTCGGAAGTGAGTGGCCAGCAGAGCATTGCTTTAGGGGTATTCGCTGAGTCCAATGGCGATTTTAGTACGGCGCTTGGAAACCAGACAACTGCCGGAGGAAGTAGGTCATTAGCCGGCGGACACCTTGCAGTTGCTTCTGGAAGCAACTCAGTCGCAATTGGAACCCAAGCCAATGCAGGGGCCACTGCGACATTTGCAGGCGGAGCATTCGCCCAAGCGACCGCAGACAATGCAACTGCATTGGGTTCAGGTTCGTCTGCAGTTGGGGCTGGCTCTGTCGCCCTAGGTGGTGATGCAGGCGATGCGGGCAATTTTGGCGCGCAGGCGCAAGGTGCGCAATCAATCGCGATTGGCTCGGACAGCCTTGCATCCTCTGATCAATCTGTAGCCATTGGCGCCAATGCCGAAGCGAATGACCTCGGTGCGATAGCAATTGGTTCAAGTGCGACGTCGACAAGTTTTCTCGCAACAGCCATTGGAGGAGTAGCTATTGCGACTGCTGAAGGGGCGACAGCCCTTGGAGCCTCTTCATCTGCAACTGAATTGAATGCCGTTGCCGTTGGACGGGCGGCAACGGCCAGCAAATCGGGAGCGATTGGTATTGGCAGTAGTGCAAATGCTATGGGCAGTGGCGCGGTTTCGATCGGCGAAAATAGCTCTGGGGAAGCATTGGCAAGTGTTGCCATAGGAGTGAGTGCCAGCGCACAAGGCGTTGGGTCTATGAGCCTAGGCGCCTCCTCCTTCTCTACAGGTGCAGATAGTGTCGCTTTAGGCCGGGGCGCAGATGCAAATGGCGCCCTCAGCATCGCGATTGGCGGAGATGCAAATACCGGAACAAGAGGGATTGCGATTGGACAAACTTCTCTTGCCTCCAATGATGCTGTTGCGCTCGGAATATCGACACAATCCACCGGCGCCGCGTCGATTGCGATTGGCGGTGATGGTGGTGATGGTGATAACTTGGGCGCACAAGCTCTTGCAGACGGTGCGGCGGCTTTCGGTGCGGATGCGGTAGCGAGCGGTGTAGATTCTGTAGCTATTGGGCGCGGCGCATCTGCAGATAGTCTCAATGCGTTGGCAATTGGCGCCAGCGCGCAAGCGACCAACTTTGGCGTTGCTATTGGTCAAGGTGCAGCTGCCAGCGGTGATGGCTCTGTTGCCTTTGGCAGTGCGGCTGACGCGGGAAGCCTCACGACAGCCATTGGTCGCGGCGCTGAAGGCATTGGCAACTCAGTTGCTGTTGGCTGGCAAGCCGAAGCCGGTATGAACGGTACGGCCGTTGGCATGACATCAATTGCTGGAACACTGGCGTTCGCCGGAGGCCGCAATGCCAATGCGGGTGGCTCAGGCGCTGTCGCACTGGGTGAGCGAGCTAACGCAGCTGGCGGCAATGGAGTTGCTGTTGGTTCTTTGGCCAATGCGAGCGAGACCAGCGCTACTGCCTTGGGGCGCAATGCCAGCGCCCAGCATGCAGGTTCAACGGCTTTGGGTGTCAATGCGACCACCACGGCAGCGAACCAAGTCACCATTGGCGGCACGGGTTCTGCCGTGCGGATCGGCGATATTGATGCGTCGACCGGCGCGCAAGTCGGCCCTGTCGAAGCCGTAACCGTTGATGCCAATGGCGTGCTGGGTCGTCAGTCAGTCGCATCGGCCAGGTCGGTCACCAATGTTCAGGCGCTGGTCGACCGCGTCGCGCAAGTTTCCGAAGCACAGTTCAACACGCTGTCCAATGATGTCGGCTTCCTTTCCAGCCGAGTGGATACGCTGTTTGACCTTTCCGAAACCAATCGCAGGAACATTGACCGCGCCAATGAAGGCGTTGCTTTGGCACTTGCGATGGAAAGCCCGTCTTTGCCAGCGGGCACGACATTTGCGCTGTCAGGCGGTGTGGGCAATTACCAAGGGCGCACGAGCTTGGCGATGGCTGTGACGGCGGCGGTGAGCGAACAAGCCAGCATCTCGGCCGGTGTTGGTGTGGGCGCGCATAGCGGCGAGATTGGCTCACGCGCGGGCTTCCAAATCGCTTGGTAATCCGAAACGAACGAAGGGGCGCGTCTTAGCCGGAGCGCCCCCTTGTTTGCGATTTCTTGACGTCAGCATTTGGGTGGTTGGCAAACCGGCAGCCACGCCTTGCCAGATGCATACAATCCGCGTTCGGCCCAAACAGGCGAACCAATCTTTGGCGCGCAAGACCCGGGGACATATTCGAATACCATGGGAGTGCTTTGTCGCTTTTCAACCGATTGGCTTTGATCGAGCGCCCGCTTGGTCTACCCTTCGTTTTCAATGATCGAAGCGTTTGACACAGTTGTGCGACTGATCGCAGCAGGGGCGAGCTTGCTGATGCTGCTAATCCTGCTGCTCAGCGCAGGGGTGCGCGCGGGGATGAAATTGCCATTGGCTGGGCTGTTGCTTGGTGCCATCGCCTACCTCATCAACTCTTCAAGTACCGCGCGGGCGCTGATCGACTATATGGCCCTGATCGACATAGCCTCGATCGTCACACCACTGTGGTTATGGCTGTTTGCCCGCCGGCTTTTCGAACGTGAGCCGCCCGGATGGATGGTTGTGAGCCTGCTCTTCGTCTATGTCGCGATCTGGTTCACCGCGAACTTCACGGATGTGATCAAGGCGCCTGGCTTTGTAATCAACCATATCGTCGGACTCGCATTGGTGGCTGATCTGATCCGGGTGGCCTTGTCCGATCGAAGCGACGATTTGCTTGAGAAGCGCCGCGCGATCCGTCTTTGGCTGCCCATTGTTATTGGTTTGCAAACGGGGGGCATTTTGCTTGTCGAGCTGATAGTCGGGATGGATGTGGTGAACACCAGCTCGACTAATTTCGCTCCACTGCAAACGATCAATGCATTCCTGATACTGCTCCTGACATTGGGTGCAGGGCTGGCTCTGGTGAAGCCCGACCCTGAGCTTCTCGCTGAAGTCGAACCGATTGCTGCTCCTTCGCCGCAGCCGCAAGACAATGGTTTCTCTCCACAAGAGAAGGTGCTTTCTGAGAAGCTCACTGAAGCGATGGACACCGGTTTCTACCGGACAGCCGGACTTACCATTGCATTGCTGGCTGACCATTTGGGGACGCCGGAGCACCGGCTGCGGGCGCTGATCAACCAACGGCTTGGTCATCGCAATTTCTCAAGCTTTCTCAACCGTCACAGGATAGCCGAAGCGCAGCAAATTTTGGCGGATCGAGAGCGGGTTGACTTGCCTGTACTGACCATTGCGATGGATTTAGGTTATAATTCGCTTCCTACCTTCAATCGTGCGTTTCGCAGCGAAACCTCTGAAACACCAACAGATTTCCGCAGAAAATCGATCAGTCAAAAGTAAAAAAGGCTAGTCGATTCCGAAATTGATCGGCATTTTTTGAAAGCGCGAAGATTTTTCTAAAGGCTTCAGCGAAAACAGCTCCAACGAGGCGGCACGGGCCACCTCACGAAAGGAGCTTACCCCATGCAGACCTTTACTCCCGAGCCAGGCCTGATCGACAAGATCGGCGAGCATATGTTCAACGCATTCTATTTCGACTTTGGACGCTATCTGATCGCTGCCGGATTCTTTTTCGCGCTGATTGTGATCTTCAGAAACTTCGCAGCCAAACGCAAAGTGCAAAAGCGCAAAGCAACCAAGCAGGATTACATCCGCGAGTTCGCATCCAGCGTTCGTACGACATTCTTCTTTGGCCTCACCACGATCAGCACCATCCTTCTGACAGAGGCAGGCGTGATCAAGCTGGAGCTTCAAGAATGGAGCTTGGGTCTGCTGGTCGCGCAGGTGGCCGTGATGGTCATCGCACATGATGCCTATTTCTATTGGATGCACCGCGCCCTGCATCACAAGGCGTTGTTCCGCGCGACCCATTTGCATCACCACAAATCGCGAACGCCAACGGCCTGGACGGCTTACAGCTTCTCTATCTGGGAAGCGATTACAGAGGCAGCGTTCGTTCCGATCTTCCTGCTTGCAACAAGCTTCTTCGGTGTTGCTTATGCCGGATTTGCGATCTTCATCTTCTTGTGGATCATGATCATCCGCAACGTGATGGGTCATATGGGCGTCGAACTGCACCCTGCCGGTTGGGTCGATACGCCATGGCTCGATTGGATCAGCACGACGACTCACCACGATCTGCACCACTCATCGGGTAATTATAACTTTGGTTTTTACTTCACCTTTTGGGACCGGATGATGGGCACCGAGCACCCCGAGTACAAAAAGCGCTTCCGCGAGGTTGCACAGCCAATCACCCTGTCACCGCGCTTTGCTGAAAAAGCTGCCGTCACTGTGATGGCTGTGTTCGCAACCGCTATGACACTCACGGGCGGTGTCGGCGCGATGGTGGTTTAGCGCCTGCTCTTTTCCCCCTCCCTGAGGTTATTGAGCCCCAATCAAAGACCTCAGGAACCATGGACGGCCGCCGGACCTCTCACCCGGCGGTCGTTCTAACACGCTGGTTGCCTAACTCGGCGCGAGTGCTTCAATCCTCGATCGATTGGTCGGTTGCAGACGTACCGCTTCCAGGCCATTTGCGGACGCTTCCCTCAATCCGCCAAAGGTGCAGTTGGTCTGACAGCACCCGCCCGGTGGTTCTCAAAAAAGAGGGCCCCGACACCAAATGGCGGCGGGACCCTCAAAGTGCTCTCGAAGAGCAAGATTAGAACGCGTGCTTGATACCAGCGTAGATTTGACGGCCACGCGGATCGTGTACTTCGGTATCGAACAAAGGACGGGCATCGATCTGTGGCGGATCTTTGTCAAATATGTTGACCGCACCCACGTTAAGTTCGGTTTCACCCCCTAAGATGTCCAAAGCAATCGAATAGCGAAGATCGACCGTTGTTTGAGAATCAATAGGGTTGCCAGATTGATCGTCAGTGTAAGATCCAACATGACGAGCCGTCACATTGAGTGCATGCGCTCCAGTAGAAACTGTAGCGCCCAAGTTCAGCTTAAAATCTGGTGTCGAGCCAAACGCGTTAGCGAAGTTGCGACTCCCCTTTAGATCGCCATTCCCATCAAGGCCTGCAAATTCAGTTGAACGGAATTTGGTGATGATCGTTGCTGAAGAAAACAGTGAGAGATCAACATCGCCGAACCAGTCCGGACTATAGGCAGCATTGATATCTAATCCACTAACCGAAGCATCTCCGCGGTTCTCAAAGCCCGTAAAGACGGCATTGAGTTGGCCTACTGCGTCACGCAGAACAGCGGGTCCGTTGGGATCTGCATCGATGATCGACTGCGGGTCACCGCCAGGAAGAATTAGGTTCTCAAGTTGATAGTCGAAATAGTCGGCAGAAAGCCGGAAATCGCCAGTATTCACAACAACACCAAGGTTGAAGTTTTCAGCCGACAATGAGGTAAGATCTGGTGATCCTGAAGTGAAGACGGTCACGTTGAAGTTCCCACCTGCTGGATCTAGTGGATCAGTAACACCAGCACTGCCCACGGCCCCGGATACTTGTCGGATCGATGGTGCTTGGAACGATGTACCATATGATGCTCTGAAACTCAGAAAATCAGTTGCCTCAAACCGAGCTGAAATCTTTGGGTCGACGGTGCTTCCGCCTTGTGCGCCATAATCTTCATACCGGATGGCCAGTTGAGCTTCGACCCGATCAGTGACCGGAACAGCAGCTTCAGCGAAGAAGGCATAAACATCCTGCGTCGTCAATGGGATTGCGGCTTCGGTTTCGCCGCGACCATTATTACCCGATTGCCTCCGGCCATCAGGTGTGAATTCAAAGCCAAGTTTGCGGTACTGTGCACCCAGTGCAACCGCGATCGTATCCGAGCCAGCAAGGCTAATGCCGGTATCTCCGGATAGGATAATCTCTGCAACCTGTTGTGTAACACCGCCAACTTCATTGATGGTGAAGGAGAAAAGGCTGAGGTCCTCAGCCGTATTTCCAGCCGTCGACACACCATCGATTGGCGAAACAAGATTTGGGGAGACGACCGCTGTACCGAAAGGATTCCAGGCACCGCTCAAAATTGCGGCTTGAAATTCAGCCGCTCCAAAGTCTCGTGGCTGCTGACGACTATAGGAGTTGTCCGAATATTGATAGCTTCCCGAAAGAACCCAGGAATCGTTTACTTCGTAGTCGAAACCGCCAACAAAGCGCAGATTGTCAAAGACAGTGACGATATCCTCTGAGTTTTCTCCGTCAAATGCTGAGCCCAACGGGCGACCTCGAAAAATCAAAGGGACAGCGGCCAAGGTTGGATCCGCCGCAAAGGCATCAGGGCCTGCATAGGTAATGCCACCTGCACCGTCTGAGGTGAAGAAGTTGAACGGATGATCCTCAGGGACGAGAAAGCCGCCGTCTTGAGTTGTAACACGCAGGACCGCGCCGCCCAGAGCATCGCGCACTTCATTGCGCGAAAAGCTAACTTCGCCGAACAAATTGAGTTTATCGCTAACGTCATACTCAAACTGGGTGAAAGCTTGAAAGCGTTCTTCTTCCGCTATCAGTCTGCGCTGATCGATAAAGTTGTAGCGACAGGCCTCACCACGCAAGATCCCGCCTGCAGCAACACAATCGGGATCGGCCAACGTGTTGCCGGTTCGGCTAAATGTCCCATCACCATTATCGAGCGCGAGATCAAACCGACCTGGCGAGCCCGTTCCCGAGTTAAAAATTCCACCATTATCAAAGTCAGGATCGCTTAGGTTAATGGCATCGCGTTCACGGATAAAGTCAAAATCGCCACGGAAGTTTCCACTTTGCTTGTAATAATTCAAGAACAGTTGGAAACTGCCGCGGTCGAATTTTGAGCCAACGGCAGCACCCAATTGGTAGCTCTCATGAGTTGAATCGCGATACTCTCCAGTCAATTCTACACCCTCGAAGTTCTTCCGAGTGATTATGTTGACCACGCCCGCTACCGCTTCGGAACCATATGTTGCAGAGGATCCGTCCGTAAGAACCTCGATCCTCTCAATCATGTTGACCGGGAACTGGTTCGAGTCGGTGAAAAGCTGGCCCGTATCGTCGGAAACTGGGGAAAGACCTGCACGGCGCCCGTTTACCAGCGTCAAGGTTGAACCAAGTCCAAGCCCTCGCAAAGAGAACTGCGAAACGCCTTGCAGCGCGTTCTGCCGGTTGGAAGTCTGCGAACCAGAATTTGACGTGATGCCCTTAAACACGTCTTGAAGTCGCACTGTACCGGTGTTTTCAAGTGCCGCAGCGTCCAGGGTTTGAATCGGTGAAGGCGCATCATAGTCGCGCGACCGAATGTTAGAGCCTGTAACGATAATCACGTTATCAGTTTCTGACTCATCACCGCCCACATCATCTTGTGCGACTGCAGGCAAAGCTACAAACGCAGTCGCCGAAATTGCCATCACTGAAACTGTATGAATAAAGCTCGCTTTTGAACGCGTTGACCCCATGGCCATTCTCCCTCTCGATACCATTTTATCCCCCTGTCAGTCATCAAGAGATGCTCTGCGCAAGCGCGAAAGACACCATTCTTGACTTGTGACTTTTTGGAGCTTGGATCATCGCAACTATCCTACAGCTCATTCAATCCGTCTTCTGACGCATATTCCGAGAATTCTTCGCGCTCATTTTTTCAGACCCTTTTCGTCCATTTGACGGATATCCTTCAGCCTAGGCAAATCGTACGAATCCGAGGGAAAAGGTGAGGAAATGCCAAATCGGATAACGATGGTTTTTTGGCACGCCACACGGTGATGCGCCCGGGGGAAAGATGGCCGACAAGAAGTTTAGATGGTTGCGAATGGCAACACTTGCGGCGATGTTTCTTGCATCGCAACTTGGGCTTGGCGTGTCATCGGTCCATGCTGAAGCACCAAGCGATAAAGAGGGCTGGCAACCTTCTAAGACCATCACAATTACGGCACCCTCGAATCCTGGCGGTGGTTGGGACACGACCGCACGATTCCTGCAACTCGCAATCAACGAAAATGGTCTAACGAATGAGAGTGTTGAAGTTGTCAATCGAGGAGGCGGAGGTGGGACAATTGGCCTAGCTGAGCTCGCTTCTCGAAGCGAAGGTGACCCGCATGAACTCATGATTACCGGCTTTGGCATGACCGGTTCGATAATTATGTTGGGCAGCACTTATTCGCTCGATTCCACTACCCCCTTGGTGCGATTGACCGATGAATATCAGGCGATCGGCGTCCCAGCCGATTCCCCGTTTCAAACGCTTGAAGATCTAGTGGAGGCTTTCAAAGCTAAACCAGCAACATTTGCGTGGGGCGGAGGTTCGGCAGGGGGATCGGATCAAGTGTTCATGGCACTGTTCGCCGAGCAACTTGGTATCGACCCGGCAATAACGAATTACGTTGCCTTCACCGGCGGCGGAGAAGCAGCTGCCGCGCTCTTGGGTGGCCAGGTCGATGCCGGAATTTCAGGCTTTAGCGAGTGGGGTGATCTTGCTGAGACAGGGCGTGTACGGTTGCTTGCCGTTTCAGCTCCTGATCGCAGGGTCGATCCGAACCTGCCTACCTTCCATGATCTGGGATACAATTTGGACTTCTCAAACTGGCGTGGAATTGTCGCACCTCCAAACATTTCGCAAGGCGAGCGTGAAGCACTTATCGCGTTGATCACGCGGGCGCATGCGAGCAAAACTTGGCAAGACTTCCTGAAGAAAAATGGTCTTCAGGACAGCTTTCAAACGAGTGATGAGTTTAGCCAATTCATTACTTCAAACACGACCCAGACTGAGAGAATCTTGCAGGCACTTGGTGTGGGATCGGGATCTACGGCTGGACCAATAGTCGGAGCGTTCTTTTTCCCTACTCTCATCGCAGCGCTACTGGCTATGACTGGGGGGTATCTTGGCTTCCATTCGATACGCAAGCGTGAGGCCAGCTTGGCTGGAAACGAGGTTCAAACTTCGATTGAAGAGGATGAGCCCGAACCGAGCATTCCTTCGTTTGCAATCTCTATTGCGCTCTTAGTCGGTTATCTTGTGGCTGCAAATCAGGTGGGATTTGCGATTGCGACGCCGTTTTTCATAGTCGCGATGGCGCGCCAGATTGGTTCACGCAGTCTCATAAGAGACATCATCGTTGCGATTGCGCTTACTGCTGCAATTACATTCCTCTTTCAGGAGTTTCTTGATGTTGAATTGTTGTGATCGCTTCAAATTGACGAAGAGAACCACTGCGCGAGGAATGCACAAGAAATGAGCGATGCATTTTCCAATCTCTTGAATGGCTTCGCAGCCGCCGCGACACCGGAAAACTTGCTGTTTGGGTTAGCGGGCGTCATCCTTGGGACAGTGGTTGGTGTCTTGCCTGGTCTAGGCCCGGCAGTTGCAATTTCGCTGCTGCTTCCGCTCACCTTCGGCCTTGATCCGCTTGCCGCCTTCATCATGTTTGGCGGGATCTATTATGGCGCGATGTATGGCGGTGCAACCACTGCTATCCTCGTCAACACGCCCGGATGTGCATCCTCGGCTGTCACAACATTCGATGGCCATCCACTAGCCCGCCAGGGACGCGCTGGCGCGGCGCTATCTGCAGCTATGATCGGATCGTTTGTAGGCGGTACATTTGCAACATTTATGCTGATGCTATTGGCCCCAACATTGATCGAAGTATCTTTGCTTTTCGGACCTCCTGAATATTTTGGGTTGATGCTGTTGGCTTTGGTGCTTGTCGCTTCTGTGGGTGGAAGTTCGGTTCCAAAGGCGCTGTTCGCAATGCTCTTAGGTCTTGGTATCGCGACGATCGGGATTGATTTGCAAACCGGCGTTGAGCGCATGACTTTCGGATTCCCCGAACTTGCTGGAGGCGTCAATGTTGTGCTGGCTGGCATAGGACTGTTTGCGATAGGCGAAGCGCTCTGGATTGCTTCGGGGGGCGGTAAAGAAGCCGGCGATACTCTCTCCGTTGGAAGCAAGGTTTGGATGCGGAGTGAGGAATGGGTGCGTTCCATATACGCTTGGTTGCGCGGGACGTTCCTTGGCTTTTTCGTTGGCGTCTTACCTGGCGCAGGGGGCACAATGGCCGCTTTGATTGGCTATGGCGTTGAGAAAAATCTCTCCAAGACACCCGAAAAATTCGGCACGGGGGTTGTCGAAGGCGTCGCAGCTCCTGAAGCATCGAACAATGCCGCCGCTGGCGGCAGCCTTGTTCCGCTACTCGCGCTAGGAATTCCCGGTTCGGCAACGACTGCAGTGATGTTGGTCGCGTTTCAGATATATGGCCTTCAACCCGGTCCGCTCCTGTTCGAGAAGAGCCCCGAACTGGTGTGGGGCCTTATCGCCAGTCTCTATATTTCGAACTTGCTATTGGTAGGTATCAACCTTCCACTGGTGGGACTTTGGGCCAAGCTGTTAAAGACACCTCAAGGGTTGCTCTACTCTGCAGTTTTGGTTTTTTCGACACTGGGCGCTTACAGTTTGAAGGGTAGCATTGGCGACGTCATCATTGTCTATGTCCTCGGAGTTCTGGCTTTCGTCTTGCGCAAATTCCAATTCCCCATTGCCCCTGTTTTGCTCGGGATCGTCCTAGGTCCCATGATCGAACAAGAGTTCCGGCGCTCTATGGCGATCAGCGCAGGAGATCTAAGCATCTTTGTTTCGCGCCCGCTCGCGCTGTCATTCTTGATTCTGGTTGTTGTGGCCTTGGTGGTGCCGTTCATCAGACGTCTAAAAGCTAAGCCCGTGATGAATCCAATGTCAGAAAGCGACTAGCTCAATCCTCGATCAAAAAAGTCTTCGAGGAAAAAGGCAGAAAGTTCCGAACGGCCCGAAAGACCGGCCTTGTTATAGATCGCCTGCGCTTGCTGCCTGACAGTGCGCTCGCTGGTCTGACGGTTATCGGCGATCTCCTGGAACGAAAATCCTTTGAGGATCAACCAACCGACCGCGATTTCAGCATCAGACAAATTCCAGTCCTTGAAGTCAGACTCAATTTTCCCTGTTGTTTCAGAAAGCTGCCTTTCGAGCTCCTTGCTGACGCGGCGATTCTCTTCGCTTACCGCGTCTAGCGAGGAGCGCAGCTCGGCCTCTTTTTGCCGTCCTCCCCAACGCTGAAATACCAACCAACAGATGAGCAACAAAAGCAAGCCACCGACCCCCCAAAGCCAGCGGTTGGCTCGAGCCATCACGTCTCTAATCTGAGCAAAAGTATCAGCGTTGTTGATGGCCTCGTCGCCTTGGGCTGCAACCTGCCCAATCTCTGATTGGACGAACTCTTCAAATGCTCCCGCTCCCAAGAAGCCATCCTGCCATCCATGGGCAAGGAGTTGGTCCTGCCAGGCTTTCGACCGCGCCATCTTCTGGAAAATCTGTTCTAGTGCTTCGATTTGTTGGTCGGATTGTCCAGGACCTGCAAAAACGCCTTTCCAGTCGCGAAACTGCAAATCGAGACCGCTTTCCATCAGAGTTGGCGCATCGACCCCGTTAATCCTGCTTGCGCCGGAAACTGCAATAGGTCTGAGCGAACCCTCGCTTAGAGCGCTGGCGAATTCTTCGTAACTGCTGATCGCAACCACGAATTTGCCGCTCATCAGATCCTGCGCGATTTGCTCACCGCCTCCTGGGACGGCTGAATAAGAAACGTCGCTTGCGGAAACTCCGAGAGCGGAAGCGATTTCCAAAGCCAGTTGCTCATCCACGCTACCGCTTGACCCGCCGCCCCATTTGACCAGTTCGGCATCCCCGCGCATCGCGATTGCCAAATCTTCAATGCTCTCGATTGGGGAGTCGGCTGAGACCGCAATAACCAAGGCAATCGTGTTAAGGCGCGCAACAGCTCTTACGTCGTCCAGAGAAACCTCTGATCGGTTGAACCGGCTTGCTCCTAGGATTGAGCGGCCACCAATGATCACGGCGGGTTCTTTGGAAGGGCCCCTTTCGGCGAATTGGGCGAGCGCCACCAAACCACCCGCGCCGGGCGAATTGATCAGGCTCACTTCTGAATAGACTTCATCGGTTTCCAAAGCCTGCTTCACAGCCTGTGCAGTTCTGTCGAAGCCGCCGCCTTTTGCTCCGGGAACGTAGATTGTGAGAGCTGAGTCTTCTTGTCCAACGACCAGTGCTGGAAGCAACAACATCAAGATAGCGAGCAAAAGCGTGCACGATACTGCAACGGACCTTCCTAATGGAATCACGCTCATTACTCCTTTCCCAACGCTAAGATACAGCGCGCAAATGGGGTTGCAACATTTGCCATATCGCATCTGTGAAAACGCTTGCGTCATTTGACCGATTGGCTTTCGAATGTGGCCGTGCTGCAACTGGATTCAACTCTTGGAGCGCCAAGCACACAATGTTTCAAAAATTCATCGCACTTTTGTCGGCATTGTTTTTGGCAGCATGTTCCAGCACACCTGTCCAACTTGCGCCGGCAGCAGAACCTGCATCGTCAATCAACATCATGAGTTCGGGCGGTTTTGCAGCCGCCTACCGGGTGCTTGGCCCGCAATTTGAGCAAGAGACCGGCATTGCGCTCGATACTGCTTACGGCGCGTCGTCGGGCGGTGCTGCGGATTCCATCCCTGAACGGCTCAAACGGAATGAAGCGGCAGATGTCATCATTCTGTCCAAACCAAGCTTGGAACGGCTGACACTGGAGGGATATGTCATCCCAGAAAGCCGCACGGACCTGGTTCGCTCGCGCATAGGCATGGCGGTTCGCGAAGGGGCTGTGGTGCCAGATATCAGCTCACCCGAAGCATTCGTGACCGCTTTGCGCGACGCAGGCTCCATTGGTTATTCGGCAAGCGCAAGCGGCAATTATCTTTCGACAAATTTGTTTCCGCGCATAGGGATTTGGGAGGACATTCGACCCAAATCAAAGCGGATCGAAAGCGAGCGGGTCGCCAGCGTTGTCGCGCGCGGTGATGTGGAGATCGGCTTCCAGCAAATCAGCGAGATTCTCCCGGTCAAAGGCGTCACCTATGTCGGCCCCATCCCCGGTGAGTATCAGCGCACAACAATCTTTTCCGCTGGGATCATCGTGGGAACGCAAAAGCGCAAAGAAGCCGAACTGCTGATCGACTTTCTTTCATCCGAAAAAGTCGTTGAGCAAATCAACGCGACCGGGGTTGACGCTATCGCTGAAGACCGCATCGAGGCAGAAAGCTGATGGCTAGAAAGATCATAGTCGTGGGTGGAGGCAACGCAGCCTTTGCCGCCGCAGTCGCCGCAGCCGAGCAAGGTTGTGACGTAACCGTGCTTGAGCGAGCGCCCGAGAGCGAGGCGGGCGGCAACACTCGCTTTACTGCTGGCGCCATCCGCTTTGCCTATGACGGCGTTGACGATTTGCGCGCGCTAATGCCCGATTTAACCGATGATGAAGTCACCAAGACCGATTTTGGCTCCTATGATGAAGAGGCCTTCTTCGATGATATGGGCCGCGTGACCGATTATCGGACCGATCCCGACTTGTGCGAAGCGCTGGTCACAAAATCCAAGGAAACTGTGTTCTGGATGCGCGACCAGGGCATCCGGTTTGCACCCATTTGGGGGCGGCAGGCGTTTCAAGTTGATGGCAAATTCAAATTCTGGGGCGGATTGACTGTTGAAGCATGGGGCGGCGGCGAAGGCCTGTTCCAAGCATGGACCGACGCTGCAAAATTGCGCGGCATCACCATCATCTACCAAGCGCGCGCCAAAGAGCTCTTGGCCAATGATGACGGTGTCCATGGTGTTGTGGCGAGCATTGCAGGCAAAACACAGACGTTTCATGCCGATGCGGTGATCCTGGCGACTGGCGGCTTTCAGGCCAACCCCGAAATGCGCACACGCTATTTGGGGCAAACTTGGGATTTGGCCAAGGTGAGGGGAACCCGCTTTTCCAACGGCGATGGTCTAAAAATGGCACTCGACATAGGGGCCATGCCCTATGGCAATTGGTCGGGTTGTCATGCGGTTGGATGGGAACGCAACGCGCCTGAATTCGGAGATTTGGCTGTCGGCGACGGCTTCCAAAAGCACAGCTATCCTTTCGGAGTGATGATAAACGCTAAAGGAGAGCGCTTTCTTGATGAAGGGGCCGACTTTCGGAATTACACCTATGCCAAATATGGGCGCGAAATCCTCGCGCAGCCCGGGCAGTTCGCTTGGCAAATCTTTGACCAGAAAGTCCTCCATCTGCTGCGCGATGAGTACCGGATCAGACAAGTCACAAAGGTGCGCGCGAACACGCTTGAGGAACTGACCAGGAAGCTTGAGGGTGTCGATGCATTGGCCGCACTGGAGCATCTTGAAGCCTATAATGAGGCTGTCGACACGGGCGTGGATTTCAATCCGAACATCAAGGATGGCCGATCGACCAAAGGGCTTGCAGTTCCCAAATCGAACTGGGCCAACGCGCTCAGCGAACCTCCGTTCGAAGCCTATGCTGTCACTTGCGGGATTACATTCACATTTGGCGGCTTGCGGATTTCGCCTGAGGCGCAAGTGATTGACGTCGATCTTAGGCCCATTCCTGGGCTTTTCGCCGCTGGAGAAATTGTCGGAGGGATATTCTACAACAATTATCCCGGCGGCTCAGGCCTCATGGCAGGCGCCGTGTTTGGCAAGATTGCCGGTCAATCGGCGGCATCAAGGTAGGACCTGCAGCCGCCTTCACTCAATCTGCAACGCCTCAAGCAGATGCATATTCCACTATGCTGGGATGCACAGCGCAAAGCACTTGGCTGGACTGAAATGGCTGCTCCCTGTTCGCCTTAGTCCAATCCCTATTGGCCCGGAAGATTTCCCTGATACCAATATTGAATTCCCTGTTTTCCTAACAACAGGGAATTGCCAATTCACCTCCACGCCAAGAATTCTTTGCAAATTTTACAGTGAGTTTGGAGTTTGTTCGGCAATGTCTGCTAAGGCTCCGAGCTCGATCAGTTTGTTCAAAGAACGGGAATATGAGCTTAGAAGGGATCAAAGAACTCAGACAGCGCATGATGCTGCTCGAGCGTGCCCATTCGGCCGCCGGGATGGGGCACTTTATCCTTGATGCTCGGACAGAGACTATCGAGTTTTCTGACTGGGTCAGAGCAAACTTAGGTCTGAACAATATTCCCATTCCCCTCGCACGGCTACCTGAGATTTTCGCAGCAACAGACCGCGAGATGGTCGTTGGCCAAGTGGAAAAGGCAATAAAAGCGCGAAGCGAGTTTAAGTTCGAGGCGAAGGTAGTTGCCAGTAGCGGAAAACTGTACACTCAAAATATCAGCGGTATCGCTGCATTCGAAGAGCTTGATGGCTGCCAAGAGTTTATCGGATTCTTCGGGATCGTAAGAGACGTCACTCAAGAGAGAATTGCCGGCGCCGAGCTGCGCAGGATGCGCGATGCTGCTCGAGATCAACTTGAAGAGCGCAACAATTTGTTGGCTGTCGTTTCTCATGAAATCCGCACTCCACTGGGAGGTATTCTAGGTGTAATCGATCAGCTGAAACGAGATAAGCCCGCTATCGAGCGTGAGAGTGCTTTGCGGCTTATCGAAGACTCGTGCGAGGCATTGCTTGGCACATTGGACGGAGTATTGCAGAAGACACGTCTGGACATGCAACCAGGCCAACTAGCGCAAGAGAATTTCAGCCCACATGCTGTCGCCAAAAGAGTAACCGAATTGTTCCGTCCACTCGCCCGCCGCAAAGGATTGGGTATATCTATTGTTGGGGTTTCAGGCGCCAAAGTCAGCGGAGATGCAGCGCGATTGCAACAGGTCATGGCGAACCTCGTATCCAATGCGGTCAAGTTTACTCAGTCCGGTGAGATTGTCATTTCGGTATGTGAGCCTGACGGTTCTGGCGATTGGCGCTTCAAAGTGACAGATACCGGCGCTGGGATGGACGAAAAGCGGGCTGGTGGGATTTTCGAAGTATTCAGCGGCACACAGGCAGATACTCTTGGGAAAAATACCGGCTCAGGCCTTGGGCTTTCGATTACTAGGGATCTAGTTGAGGCGATGGGTGGAAAGATTGAAGTCAGCAGCAAGCTTGGCCGAGGATCGACATTCGAGTTTTCTATACCATTTAGCAGGCCAGTCGAGGCGAATGTGAAATCCAAACCAAGTACCTTGGCCTTGGTCGCAATACTTGTTGAGCGAGCATCTGTGAGAATTCAAGTCGAGGCGGCACTGGACGGTGCTGTAGCCAAAATCGTTGATGCGAACACGCTGGACCCAGATGCATGGAAAGCGATGCCATCACCAGTTCTAGTGGTCGACTCAGTCTTGATGCATGAGATCCCTCAAGCTGTGTTTGAGGGAAAACACCAAGAAATCATTATGGTTGAGACCGCCGGAAACGTAGAACTCCTCTCGAGATTGGAGGAGCGAACTGTTCGCGTTGCCCTAAGCGACCTCTCAAGAAAGCTCCCAGCGATCATAGAAGACATCCAAAATGCCATCGCTTGAAGAGCTTCCCGTTGGCGAACAGGCGCGAATATTGCGCCTGAGGCTAGATCGAGCAGAACGAGCACTGGTAGAGGCCGAAACAGCTCTTGAAGCCAGAATGCATGAACTGGATCGGGCCAACAAGGATCTCAGTCGCAGAGAAAGCGAGCTCGTTGAACGCCTTGATGTTGAAAGCAGGCAGCTCCTCGCTGCACTGTCTACCGCGAACATGGCGACAATCTATGGAGAGAAAAACAGACCTTTCTCAGCCTCTGGCGAAGCAGCGGCGTTGCTTGGCATCGCTGATGGAAAAGAAGCCACTGTTGAGCTGCTTGTAGATGCACTACACCCATTGGACCGCGACCGGATTATGCGCTCTGCGGTTTCATTCTTCACCGAATTGCCGGTAGGGGTGGATCACCGATTTGATCATAGGATCAAGCGCCTCGATACAGGCGAAACTCGTTGGCTGAGCTGGGTAATACGACGCGAGCCAAAGAGGGAGGGAAAGCCCTCTGCGACTTATGGCACTGTTCGCGATATTACTCTGGAGCGTACGAATGCGCGCGGTGTTCGCGCGCTCCAGCTTAGGGCAGAAAGGCGGGTAGCAGAACTGAACCGGCTAAGCGGCCAATTGACGAGCGAACAAAAGAAAACTTCTGCGGCCTTGGCTGTAAAAACAAAGTTCTTAACTGAGATGGCTCATAAGATTCGAACGCCGCTTGGCTCCCTCACCGGCGGGATCGAACTTCTATCCGGAACCTTGAACGAGAACAAAGATTTCGATGTTATCAAGCAAGCGACCGAGCAGCTTGTCACGATCGCTACTTCCCTGATCGATGAGGCGGATGAACCAAGCCTGCTTCAGGACTTTAGGCCGGCGGCAAACAGCACACAGTCAATTGATGAAAAAGGAGCACTACCGGTCTCTGGCGCTTCACCGCGGGTATTGCTGGCTGAAGATACCGAAAGCAATCGCTATGTCATCGAAAGAATGCTGACAGAACTGGGCTGCGAAGCGGTTGTCGCCGCCAATGGTGTGGAGGCACTGGATGCGGTGCGCCGCGACACATTCGACCTTATCCTAATGGACGTCATGATGCCGCTCATGGATGGAGAAGAAGCAACCAGGGCTATTCGCTCGATGAGTGGTCCAGCATCGCGTACTCCAATAGTGGGCGTGACCGCTCACAGCCTTCACGCTGAACGCGAGAGACTGCTTGCAGCGGGGATGACAGCATGTCTAACCAAACCACTAAAGCGTGAGGCATTGGAATATGCCATTCGGACTTCCGTTCTAGCGCGCGACACCAATCGGCCATTGAATGCCAAATTCGATCACGAAGTCTTTCAGCGAGCCTTCTTTGATCTACCGACCGCCTATCGTGATCGGATGCGCCAGGCTGTAAAACAGGACATCAGCGACTATGGTCAAGCGGTCTTGGATGCTGTCACGCAAGCAGACGAAGAGGCCCTTTCGAAAGCAGCACACAGCCTGAAGGGCGTATCCCTGAATGTAGGCGCCATAGGAATCATCGAACAGCTCACTGTTTTGCGGGAGGCCAAGGGCGATGCTGCTGCTGAAATGGCAGATAATCTAAGAACTGAGATCGCTGCTAGCTTGCTCTCGTTTGATGACTTTTACCAAGCGTTAGTCGGCGAGGATCAGTAGGCGCCCCGGCCTGCCAGCACGGCCATCGGTGTTGAAGCCAGCAATTTGATATCCACCCAAATGCTTGCGTTCTTAAGATATGCCCTGTCCATAATGGCTTGGCGCTCAAAGGGTATCTCTGCGCGCCCTCTGACTTGCCATGTGCAAGTAAGCCCTGGTTTTCCATACAGACGCTGCCATTGAGTTCCCTGGTAGCTCGCAACTTCGCCTGGCAACGCGGGACGCGGACCAACGAGAGCCATGCTGCCCTTCACCACATTGAAGAGTTGAGGCAACTCATCGATTGAGAAGCGCCGAATAAACTTGCCCGTTTTGGTAATTCGCGGGTCAGAACGCATCTTGAAACATGTACCTGAACGGTCAGACTGAGCAACAAGTGCTTCTCTTCTCGCTTCGGCGTCCTGGTACATTGAACGGAATTTGAGCATTTCAAATGGGGTTCCATCTTCCCCGATCCGAGTTTGCTTAAAAAAGACTGGTCCACGATCTTCCAGCCAAATCGATAGGGCCGTTCCAACTAGCAAAGGCAAAAGGATGAAAATCATTGCGATCGAAACCACCAGGTCAATCATGCGCTTTGCCGCAAGATTGGCCGATTTGCGAACTGGAGAAAGCCGCACAGCTTCATATGCGGCGTAGGCTAGGAATGTTGCGTTGCCCCAAAGATAGCGTTTTGCCATTCGGCTGGGCTCCATAGCCAGCCTCCAGACCCATTCGCTTTTTAGTTTGCGGATCCAATCAGGTGCGCGTGGAATTCTGCCAGAATAGTAATCGAACAATCCACCTACGCCCATTACGACTGGCGGTTTTAGTCGATCCTTGTTCTTTGCAATCCACTTTTCTTGGTTGGGGACGCCAAGACCAACCAAGAGTAGAGATGAACGTGTCGCGTTAATTTGTGCAATCAGCGCTTCTTCCTCTTTCCGGGTGAAGTATCCCGAATGCGTTCCCGACACCTCGAGTTTGGGATATTTTTTTTGAGCCCATTCTCCGGCTTTTTTCGCAACACCAGGGCGCCCTCCCAGCAGGAAGAGACGCTGATGTTTGTGCGCTGCCACTTCGCAAAGATGCGGGAATAGGTCGGTGCCATTTAGGTTAGGCCCCGTATCAATATTCTGCATCCGGCCGGCAAGCTCAATGCCGATGCCATCGGGAAGCACGAGGTCGCTCGCGCACAAGGCTTCGCGATATCCCTCATCTGAACGCGCCACATTCACACAATGCGCGTTGAGAAAATTGACGATAGTTGATTGCCCTTCTGCGGCTCTGCGGACGATATCTTTGGCCATTGCTTCAGGGCGTGCAGAAACCAGCGGTAGTCCGAACAAGTCATTCGTGGGCCAACTGACGGATCTGCCGAAACGCTTTGCCAATGCTTCTGTATTGAGGGTGACAAATTTGTTCTTTGGTAGTTCTTGCACTGGTCATACTCCATTGGTTGAGTTTGAACCAATGCTGGCAAGCCTTGTGCCATTTCCATAAAGAGCTGAAAAAAAACGTTTTTGTTGATGAAAGACTTCTAGAGCCACGGGATTGCATAAGAATTTTCGCGATTTGCGAGGGAATTGTTCGCAAAATGCGAAAACCTTCGCAATTTTGGGACTTGCTCCCGCCAAGCCCATCGAGAAACCGCAGAATTCCGCCATTTCTTGGTTTGGCACGGTAATTGAAACTGATCGCTTCGAAACCACACGAGGCGTCAATGACTACCAACCTAGCCAAATATAAAGATCCGTCGAAATGGCATCCCTTTCTTAGGGGTGTGGCGGCCTTTGGCTCAGCCGAGGCGTTCACGCGGGTTATCCGGCTAGGTGCAATCATTGTTATTGCACGCCAGATTTCAGCAGAGCTGCTTGGCACGGCAGCTTTGGCGCTCAGCATTTTCGAGCTCGTACGCGTACTCTCAAACGTGGGTATCGGTCAGCGGATCATCATTGCGACCAATCAAGAAGTTGAAGCGATATCGCTGTCAGCTCGCCGACTCTTTATGTTTGTCTGCGGAGCCGTCGGCATCGTTCAATTAGCTGTTGCATCGCTCTTGTGGCTCGTATTCGACCAGCATGAAGCTGCTGGCATGCTCGCCGTGCTTGCGCTCGTTTATGTCTTTATGCCTGGCGGACTGGTCCCGATTTTCCGTGCAATGCGCGCTCAGCGTATGGGCGCGGTTGCTAAGGTGGCGGCCATCCAAAACGGCGTGGATTGCCTGCTCACTTTAGCGTTGGTCATTGTCTGGCCAAGCGCCTGGGCGATCGTTCTGCCTAAACTCCTGACAGCGCCCATCTGGCTCATCCTTGCAAAGGGAACTTACAATTGGCGAGCAGATCATTCGGTCGTCGCCGCACCTATCGAGCGTTTCCAACAGTTCGGCCTTGCGGTTCTGGGGACAGAGATAACCATTGCCGCCCGCCAACATGGCGACAAACTGCTCGTTGGCGCGATGCTCGGCACCGAAGCTTTGGGGCTGTACTATTTCGCTTACAACGCAGGCCTTGGCATCACCCAATCTTTCGTGAGTGCTTGCAATGCTGTTCTGTTTCCTCACTTGGCGGGAAAATCTGCCGAACATTTGGAAAGTGAATTTCGCAGATCGTTTTGGCTGGGGCTTGCAGTCTTGCTCCCGCTCGTAGCGGCCCAAGCCTTGCTCGCCCCGTTCTACGTTCCAGTAGTCTTCGGCAACAAATGGGCAGCAGCAATCCCAATCCTAGTGATGCTCACCGCTGCTGCCATCCCGCTCTACGTCGGATCCCTTCTGGGTGCGCGTTATCGAGCT
Organism: uncultured Altererythrobacter sp.; assembly: GCA_938009055.1. GTDB lineage: Bacteria > Pseudomonadota > Alphaproteobacteria > Sphingomonadales > Sphingomonadaceae > Erythrobacter. The sequence continues at coordinate 6,363 of CALLIO010000108.1, read as the reverse complement.
CTGGGTAGGCCGCTAGCGGAAACATCGCTCGCAACCTTGGCAACATGTGCCGCGCTTATCGGACTGGCGCTTGGCGCTCACACAAGCGTTGTAGGGGCAGCCGCTGGCTTCAGCTTTGGTCTTGCCCTGGTCCTCATCTTGTCGGCGCTGCTCCACTTCAGCGCCCAACCATCACAACACCATACGACCCTAAAGGAGCCGCCTCATGCTTAAGCCAACATTCTCAGTGATTATCCCTGCATACAATGCTGTCTCGACGTTGCAGTCGACCGTAGAAAGCGTGCTTTCGCAGACCATCCAAGATTTTGAAATCATCATCATCGACGATGGTTCGAGCGACGAGACGATGAGCGTGATGTTAGAACTGGCTGCTCAGGATCAACGTATACGCACCCTTTCTCAACCCAATTCGGGAGTCTCTGCCACCAGAAACTTTGGCGCACGATTGGCCAAGGGCCGTTTGCTGGCATTCCTCGACGCTGACGACCAATGGGATGCAGACAAACTAGTTCATCATCTTGCCCTTCACCGGTCAGACGACCTGCTGGATGCGAGCTTTGCCAAGGTTTCCTTTTGCCCAGATCAGGCTGGCTCTCTTTCCAAGAAGCGCAGTCAATCAAAGCCCCCTTATGGCTATCTCCACCTTAGCGACGTTCTGATCGAAAACGCAGTATGCACAACATCAAATCTGGTTGTGGACGCCCAATTGTTCGAAGAACTCGGAGGGTTCGACGAAGACATGCGATACGCCGAAGATCAAGAGTTCTTAGCGCGCCTGATCGAGTCCGGCGGCCTTGTAAGAGGCACAGATACACCGCTGGTGAACTATCGATTGAGCGAAGATGGCTTGTCGTGCGACTTTGAAGCAATGCTCAGCAATTGGCGCCAGTTCGCAAGCGAATATCTGGGTGAATTCGAACTCGCCAGCGCTGAGGCGACTTACTGTCGCTATCTAGCACGCCGTGCCCTCAGAGCCGGCGCAGAAATGTCAGTCGCTCGCAACTTTGTCCGCAGGGGCATGGCGGCCGACCCCAAAACATTCCTTTCCGCTGGGCATCGCAGCGCCCTGACCATGGTCGGTGCCCTAGCCGGATCTGCCGTTCCCCTTTCAGTTCGACGCTCTCTTTTCGCTTGAGCCAAACCTCTTTCTCGGAGACTAAAAATGAACACCCCTACTATTTCTGTCGTGATGCCAATCTACAATGTCGAAGACTATGTCGCAGAAGCCGTGCAATCGGTTCTTGATCAAAGCTTTGATGATTTTGAGCTGATTTGTGTGGATGATGGCGGACCTGACCGCTCCATGCAGATCGTGCGCGAATTCTCAGATCCGCGGATCCGCATTGTATGCCAGACCAATCGCGGTCTTGCCGGTGCACGCAATACGGGCATCGCAAACGCGAAAGGACAGTTTGTCGCCCTGCTGGATTCTGATGATCGCTGGCATAAGGACAAACTCATGCTGCATTTCATCCATTTGACCGCGAACCCGGGGGTCGGAGTTAGCTATGCAGGTTCGCGCTTCATGGATGCAAATGGGGAAATTCTAGCTGTCTCCATGCACCCTAAAATTGGCCGCGTCAGCTCTTCCGATATCATCAATCGCAATCCGATCGGAAACGGTAGCGCACCGGTCTTGCGCAAATCAGCGCTTGACCGTGCACTGTTTCCTCATCCGACAGATGTCGGCCGGAATTGCTGGTTCGACGAGAGCTTTCGTCAATCAGAAGATATCGAGCTTTGGATCCGCCTGGCTGTGCAGCATGGCGTCGCATTCGAGGGGATAGGAGGCCAACTCACTGACTACCGGATCATAGCTGGAGCATTGTCGGCCAATGTCGTAAAACAATATCTCAGTTGGAACCGCATGCTTCGCAAACTCGCAAGCTACGCTCCCCAATTCGTCGACAAGTATGGCGACAAGGCCAGAGCATATCAATTGCGCTATCTAGCGCGGCGCTCCCTTCAACTTGGCAATTTCGTATTGGCACTCGATTTTCTGAAACGTGCCTTGGCTCTGAAGCCGCAAATCCTCTTGGAAGAACCTCGCAAGTCAACTGTGACTGGCGGAGCTATTCTCGCTGGATTGGTACTTGGCAAAGAACGCTTCTTTGCATTGGCGCGCCCCTGCATGAAGGGTGCCGCATGCTAAGAGTTATCCACCTGCTCGATGATTTTGCGATGGGTGGGGTGACCAGAGCTCTCACCTTGTTTGAGCATCCGAAACTGCAGAATGTCGCCAGTTCTGACGTTCGCGCAACGCGTGCCGACTCTAGGCTAGCTCCCGCGCTTAAGGCGGACGTGATCGTCGATCACATGCCCTTTTCCGTGGGACGCTTGCCATTTCTCTCCAGTTTGCGGTTTCGCAATCCGAAGGCAATGATCATTCACGTCGAGCACAGCTACACACGCGCATTCGAAGCGACTAAGGTGCAATCAAAGCTGCGTTTCCGCACCATGTTGCGTCTAGGCGCTCTATTCTGCGATCGCTTGGTTTGCGTATCCAATGCGCAGCAAAGTTGGTTTCGTGAGACCGTAGGAATTCCCAAAAGCAAACTTGAAACAATCCACCCTTGGAGTGGTCGATTTGACCTGCTTACTTTGCCAGAAGCGGAAGTAAGGTCTGGCAGACCTCTCAAACTCTTGGCCTACGGCCGCTTCGCCGAAGTTAAGAACTTCGAGAATCTCATCGCCGCTATGTGCCAATGTGGCAGTTCCAGCGTTTCGCTGCAGATTTTCGGTGATGGGCCGAATGCAAAACAGCTCAAGAGAATGGCTGAAGAGGTGCCAAACGTCGAAGTATTTGGACCCAGCAGTGACCCAAGTCCCTACCTCGCTCGGTGTGATGCAGTTGTTGTCCCCTCACGCTATGAAGCGTTTGGCCTCGTCGCAACCGAGGCCCGCTTAGCTGGAAGAGCGATCTTGGTTTCCGATGTCGACGGCCTGCCAGAACAGGTGGGAAATGCAGGTCTGGTTGCAAAAATGGGCTCTCCGGAAGAGATCGCCGTAGCTATAAAGCGGGCTAGACGCGCTCCGCTCGCCGTGATGGGTCGCACTGGGCGGCTCGAAGTTGCCAACCAACATGCCGAGATCTTGCGCGGTTGGCTTCGTCTTTTCTCACAGGCCTGCACTGAGTAGATAAGATATACGAGGGTGGCCGTCTCCGGCCACCGGTACCCAGAGATCGCCGTCCCGATTCAAGCGCGGGCCGGCGATCTTTCACGTTATTGGGAGCGACTTTGGCTTGGCTTAGAGGTATTAAGCGCTTGCCCCATGACAAGCAGCGCTGGCCAATAAAGATAGGCAAGGATCTCGAGGTTCTCTCCGAAGGAATAGAGAACCAGTACAAGGCTCAAACACAAAGCGTTTTGCGCAACTTCACTTCGATAGGCCTTGGCTGCGAGGATGGCGACTGTGACGCCTAAAGGTACAGCCAATGACACAACGCCGGCCAAGCCTTTGACGAACAATAGACCGTACCAACTATGATGGCTGCCGATTGGCATATATTCGACCAAGTGCGGGCCATTCTCAACAATTCCGTGGCCAAACCAGAAGGCTTCATTTTGCCAGCGTTCAATCGCTATCCGCCCGAGCGTTGCTCTAACCCGGCTTGAATCCGCTCTTGCTGCAGAGAATTCTGCTAAGGCTGCTTCAGCTAGCTCAACAAGAGTTGGGCCAAGAATTCCCGTAGCAAGGATCACGGGTGCGGCGGCCAGCCAAAGGGATGGACGGTTTAGCCTTACGATTGCCCAACCTGCAGGCAAGACGACAACAAGCGCCACTAGCGCCAAGCGCGATTGTGAGAGGAGCGCGAGACAAAGACCCGCGAGAAGCCCAATTGCCTTCCACCTTGCGTTCTTTTCTAGCATTGCCAGTAAGACAAATATCACACCCATCATACCGGCTGCGGGCGACCACGGAGCAAAGAACTGCCAACGCGGGGCACCAGTGCCGGGCTCGAGTGTGTAAAGTGTGGCGGCAAAATACTCCGGCCCCGAACCGCCCAAAACTTTAAGGGGCGATACCCATAATTGTTCAGGCAAGCCGATATAGGGTGCAACCAGGAAAACCGGTATCAAGAGCAAAGTTTGCAATCCGAGCCTACAAACAGCCCGCGAGATAACTTCGGATCTGATCCCTAGCGAAGCGCCTGCAAACAAAAAAAGAGCGATGAGAGCCCATCCCTTTGCCCAACCGACGCTCGATTTTACTGTCTGGCCGACGCCGAGCTCATGTGTAGCGTGACCAATCCACAAAATGACGAGCATTGCGGTCATTCCGAAAAGCCACAAGATGATCGCTCTGCTGAAAGGCCCACGTGGCGGCGCGTTCGGATTCTGAGCGCCAATATAGAGGGAAAGGCACGCCAATCCCCCAAGCGCCCAACCTAACGCAGGGCCCGCCACATAAAGAGCGCCCAACAGCCAAAGCAGCCAGGTGCTCTCTATAGCCGTGCTGACTAGGCGTTCGGCAGCAGTTTTCGGATGATCGGTTGGCGTAGCCACAGCAGCATGAACCCGATTAGAATGAAGAATGAAGCGCCCAACGCTCCGGCGATTGCGATTAACGTCGATGGACCAGACTTTTCTCTAGGCAATGAAGGCGCTTCCAGTGTTTGCACAAGCGGATAAGACGCAAATGGATCTGACTTGTTGGTATCAAGCTGGGCGAGAGCCGAGCTGAATACAGCCTCGGCAACCCGAAGATCTCTTGTAAGATCTGCGAGCTCCGCAGCTTGTCCAACTTGTCGGCGTGTCTTTGTGGTCTCCGCAGCAATTTGACGTTTGAGTTCGGCCACGGCCGCACCGTTGCCCGCATTGCTGCTATCACGCTCGGTCAGGCTTGCGAAAAGGCTCTCACGTGTATCTGAGACTGCAAGGTCGGCAAATTTCATCACCTGGTTTCCTCCCATTCCAGTGAGGGCTGTGCCGCGCTTCATCATTGCGGATCGAAGGGTCGATTTCTCCGCTGTCAGTTCCTCGATGTCGGCATGGGCATCACCTAAGGTCGCACTGCTTTCGGCATGGGCTCCAGAAGACTGAGCATAGCGCTTGAGCAAGGTGCTAAACTCAGGGTCTGCTTTGAGCTGCATAGCCCGACGAGCCTGAGCTAAAGAAACGTTAAGGGTCGAGGATAAGCGGCTTGTCGCAGAACTGCTTTCCACCAAACGCACCCGTCGTTCCCTCTCGTTTTGCTTAAGCTGATCAAGCGCAGACATGCGCGAGGCAAACTGATCAAGCGAGACCAAGCCAGTACGCGTTTGGAATTCGAGCAATTCCTTCTGTGCGATATCCACCTTTTTGCGCAACTCGGCAATTCGACCAGAATCTGCATCTTCACGGCTGCTGGCCTCGTCCTCACGCAATTCCGTAAGCGCATCATGGAATGCACCGCTCAGTGCTTTCATACGCTTTTGTGCTTGTTCAGACGACCCTCCTGGAAGGCGCACCTCGATTAGATTTGTTTGATCAATAAGCTTGATCGAAGGCTCGGGAAAATCCTTTACGTCTTCGCCTGTTCGCTTCGAAGCTTCTTCAAGCACAAGGTGTGACATCAATAGTCGCTTATAGTTCTCGGTCGGGCTGAGCGTTGCACTGGAAAAGGCCGAATTTGTGCTAGCAGTTGCTTGGCCAATCGACTCCAGATTCATCGTAGCGCCAACGCCGCTACCCGGAAGGATCAGCGTCATTCGGCTGTCGAAGCGGTCAGGGGTCAGCGCAAGAAACGCAATTGCAATGCCCCATATCACCGCCAATGGAAGTACAATGGCAACAATATAGCGGCGATAGCGCCCAATCGAAGGCAGCCCGTCACGAACGAGAACCCAAGCGCGCTCCAAAAGCCTGGGGCGAGCGATAGAGTCCGCAGGGATTTGAGGGGGATCCTGGATCATAGCGCGCTATCCAATAGGATTGCCGGGGTCGCAGTGCTTCCTACTTGCGAAACCAATCCAATTGCCTCGCGCAGATTTGTCAGGCGACTGTCGTAGCAAGCGATAGAGTCGCCTGGCATGAGATAGGGATCATGCGCATCGCGCGAGGCATCTCGCACCAGCTTTTCAATATCCCGCTCAATCACGACGCTGCGGCCGTTCATCGGATTGCGAGAAATAAGCACTGCGCGCCTGTCGGCATTCATATAGCTTCCACCGACACAATTGGCCGCAACCAATGCCTGAAGTAAGCGGGTGCCATAGGGCAGCGACGTGGTTTGATGTCCGATTGCAGCTCCGGCGTTGTTGTTAGCGCTTTGGGTGAGGTTGGACATATAGACGCGGATGCCAGGAGGCGTCAGAGGCGTCGGGCGAGCCAGATCTTTGTCAAAACAAGTGCGGCTCGGCACGACCACGCGGTCACCGCT
>CALLIO010000107.1 GCA_938009055.1 uncultured Altererythrobacter sp. | reverse complement strand
CGTCCACCTGTATAGCTGGGGCTATATGGACGAAGATCCTGATCAGCCGCGCTTCTTTGCGTATCTCTCGCTCTTTACCTTCGCGATGTTGATGCTGGTCACGGCGGACAATTTGGTCCAGATGTTCTTCGGATGGGAAGGGGTGGGGCTGGCGTCCTATCTGCTGATCGGCTTCTGGTTCAAAAAGCCCACGGCCAATGCCGCTGCGATCAAGGCTTTCGTGGTCAACCGCGTGGGCGACCTGGGCTTTATGCTGGGCATTTTCGGTACCTATCTGGTGTTCCAAACGACTTCGATCCCTGAGATACTCGAAGCCGCGCCTGCGATGAGCGGGTCGAGCATCGGCTTCCTCGGGTATCGCCTTCAGACGATGGATATACTGTGCATCCTGCTCTTCATTGGCGCGATGGGTAAGTCGGCGCAGCTTGGCCTGCACACATGGCTACCCGATGCGATGGAAGGGCCCACGCCCGTTTCCGCGCTGATCCACGCCGCGACAATGGTGACGGCGGGCGTGTTCATGGTCTGCCGCTTGTCACCTATGTTTGAGGCAGCTCCGGTTGCGCTTGGCATTGTGATTTTCGTGGGCGCAGCGACATGCTTCTTTGCCGCGACAATTGGCACCACGCAGTGGGATATCAAGCGCGTGATCGCTTACTCAACCTGCTCGCAATTGGGCTACATGTTCTTCGCAGCGGGCGTTGGAGCCTATGGCGCGGCGATGTTCCACTTGTTCACCCATGCGTTCTTCAAAGCGTTGTTGTTCTTGGGCGCTGGCTCGGTCATCCACGCCATGCATCACGAGCAGGACATGCGCTATTACGGCGCGCTGCGTAAGGAAATTCCGATCACCTTCTGGGCGATGATGGCAGGCACGCTGGCGATCACTGGCGTTGGCGTTCTGGGTTTCTTCGGCTTTGCTGGCTTCTATTCGAAGGACGCGATCCTAGAGGCCGCCTTTGCCCGCGGAACAGAGCTGTCGATGTTTGCCTTCTGGGCAGGCGCGATTGCCGCACTGCTGACGAGTTTCTATTCATGGCGCCTGATGTTCCTCACCTTCTGGGGCAAGCCGCGCTGGATCGAAAGCGAGCACATCCAGCATTCGGTTCACAAGACACCGGAAGAAGCGGGCGAGGACACGACCGGCGGCTATCATCCGCATGAAAGCCCAATCACCATGCTGATCCCGCTGGGACTGCTTACGGTGGGCGCGATTTTCGCCGGTTATGTCTTTAAATACCCCTTCCTTGATGGCTCTGCAGAGGCGGTGAATGGCGCGTTCTGGGGCGGCTCGATCTATTTCAACGAAGGACTGATCACCGCGCTGCACGCCGTGCCGCTTTGGGTGAAGCTGACCGCGACATTTGTTATGATCCTCGGCCTGCTAACTGCGATTTACGCTTATATCATCAACCCGGGCTTCCCGGCGAAATTCGTCGAGCAGTTCCGCTTCATCCATCAGTTCGTTTTCAACAAATGGTATTTTGACGAGCTGTATGACCGCATCTTCATCCGTCCAGCCTTCTGGTTCGGCCAGAAGTTCTGGAAATGGGGCGATGTCGGCACGATTGACCGCTTCGGTCCCAATGGCGCGGCATGGCTTGTCCAGCGCGGCGCATTGGTCGCCAAGAAAGTGCAGACCGGATATCTTTATAGCTACGCGCTGATCATGCTCATGGGCGTGGTCGCTGCGATTACATGGGTGCTTTTCTGATGGACGGCTTCCCGATCCTTTCGCTGATGCTCGCAGTGCCACTGATTGCGGGCATCGCTTGCTTCTTCCTGGACGCCAAGGCCGCGCGCCAAACCGCGCTGGTCGCGACATTGATAGATTTGCTGCTGGGTATCTGGCTGTGGGCCAATTACGAGATTGGCGGGCCGCAGTGGCAATTTGTCGAGAGCGCGCCGCTTTTCGCAGGGTTCGAATATGCTTTGGGGATCGACGGGATCGCGCTGATGCTGATCGTGCTGTCGGTGTTCCTGATGCCGATCTGCATTCTGGCGAGCTGGGAAGGGATCAAGGACCGTGTTGGCGAATACATGGCCGCTTTCCTGATCATGGAAGTGCTGATGATCGGCGTTTTCGCGGCGCAGGATTTGTTCCTCTTCTACATCTTCTTCGAAGCTGGCCTGATCCCGATGTATCTGATCATCGGCGTGTGGGGCGGGGACAACCGCATCTACGCAAGCTATAAATTCTTCCTCTACACATTGCTGGGTTCAGTGCTGATGCTGATCGCGATGTTCTGGATGGTGAACGAGGCAGGCACCTCGCACATCCCAGCGCTGATGCAATATGATTTCGCGCCCGAGGCACAGACGTGGCTCTGGCTCGCATTCTTCGCCAGCTTTGCAGTGAAGATGCCTATGTGGCCGGTCCACACATGGCTGCCCGACGCTCACGTGCAGGCGCCAACTGCCGGCTCGGTTATTCTGGCGGGCGTTCTGCTGAAGATGGGCGGATATGGCTTTATCCGTTTCAGCCTGCCGATGTTCCCGGAGGCTAGCGCGCAATTCGCTTGGCTGGTCTTTATCCTGTCGATGATTGCGGTGATCTACACATCGCTCGTGGCGTTGGTGCAAAGCGATATGAAAAAGTTGATCGCCTATTCCTCCGTCGCTCACATGGCGATTGTGACGGTCGGCCTGTTTGCCTTCAACGTTCAAGGGCTGGAAGGCGCGATGATCGTTATGCTCAGCCACGGTCTTGTATCAGGCGCATTGTTCCTTTGCGTTGGCGTGATTTACGACCGGCTGCATACGCGCGAGATTGAGCGTTATGGCGGCCTCAGCATAAACATGCCCAAATATGCGATATTCTTCCTGCTCTTCACTATGGCGAGCATTGGCCTGCCGGGAACCAGCGGTTTTGTTGGCGAGTTCCTCTCGCTTGCGGGCATTTACAAGGTTTCGACCCTGGTAACTCTGGTTTGCACCACGGGTATCATTTTGGGGGCAGGCTATATGCTCTATCTCTATCGCCGCGTGGCTTTCGGCATTCAGAAGAATGAGGATGCGGCGGCAATGTCTGATCTCAACCCGCGCGAATGGGCGATGCTGGCACCGATTGCAGCGGCTGTTTTGTGGATGGGTGTGTATCCGGAAAGCTTCCTCGCTCCGATGCGCGCCGACATTGCAGCATTGGATGCGCGTGTCGCGCGCGCTGCTCCTGAAGGAGACAGCAAGCTGGAAGTGGGCGAGCCCACGGGCGCTTCGGCCAATGCGATCAGCCAATCTGTTGAGGGAGCGCAATAATGGACTATGCAGCTTCCTTGGCGCTGATTGCGCCGGAATTGACACTGACGGTCACCGGCCTTGTGCTGCTGCTCGCCAGCGCTTGGGGCGGCGACAAGATCGCGCGTCCTATCGCTTGGATTGCAGCTGCAGCGCTGTTTGCTGCGGG
>CALLIO010000106.1 GCA_938009055.1 uncultured Altererythrobacter sp. | reverse complement strand
GCAAGCGCGGTTTTGCCCGCCGCTTTACCGGTGCCATGATGCCCAGCTGTAGGCGCTGTCTGGCTCGAATTTTCGCTCATGCGAAGAGGATTTCCCGATTGAAGGCCGGTACTGCCCTTGTGACCCTGATTGCGAGACGCCGATCCGGTCCGAATAACCGCATCAGTATCGCGAAGGCGCGGCACCTAGCACCGGTTGTTCGCGCCTGCAACATTGCTTTACTCAGCCGGTTGAGCCGGAACTGCTTGCGCGGGCTCAACCGCTGGCGGTGCACCTTGCACACCGGATTGAGCGAGCATATCGTCAAGACGCTGCAATCGGATCGACAATTCCTCGCGCCATGGTGCATCCTCAGGCGCATTGGCGAGCATATCGGCCCACACACCGCGCGCCTCGCCCGGGCGACCTGAACGCATCAGCGCAACACCCAAATAATATGAAATGCCCGGATGGCTGGGCGCCGCAGCATCCGCCTTGCCATAGGCATAGAGCGATGCTGGCGTGAGATTACCCTCTGCATGCTCGACCAGCGCATTGGCAAGCGCGAGCCAAGCCTCGGCATGCTGCGGATTGTCATTCACACCTTTGCGCAGGAATTCGGCGGCTGAGGCGAAATCACCCGCCCGCGCCTGTCCATCAGACAAAGTAAGATAGGGCGTTTGCGGCATGTCGGGATTGAACATTGCGCGCCGCGCTTCGACCATTGCAGTGCCGGACTCGCGCGCTTGCACTTCTTCGGCCTGTTTGGGAGCGCCGGGCATTTCTGGTGCCCCTTGAGTGGCATATCCAGCAAGCCCGAACATCAAAACGGCAGCGAACAATGTCCAACCGCGCTTCTCAAGCCGCAGGACGAGGATAGCAAAACCCAATGCGACGATCGCCAATGCAATGATCGGGAACCAGCTCATGACGCGTCACCTTCTTCGCTTCTTTTGCCCATCCGCCGCCACAAAACCAATCCCACGAGAGCAAAGAGCGCCAAGGGAACGGCGAAAAGCGGCCATGTGGTCGAGCTGACCTTGGGGTCATAGCTGACATAATCGCCATAGCGTTCCACCAGCCATTGGCGGATTGCTTCCGGATTCTCACCCGCCTGAATGCGGCTGCGCACTTGATGGCGCATGTCGCCTGCCATTGGCGCATCGCTGTCGGCGATGCTTTGTGACTGGCATTTGAGGCACCGCAACGTTTCCATCAGCTCTTGCGCCGCAGCCTCTTGGCCTGGATCATCCAATTGCTGATAGGCGAGCGGTGCTGGTGGCAGGCTTTGTTGAGCCAAGACAGGCATAGCGAACAGCACCGCCAACAAGATGAGCAGACGCTTCATCGCGCTTCCTCCAGCTTTTGCATCAGCATCGGCACATCGCTCGCGCGGACATCACCGATATGCTGGTGGCGGATAACCCCTTGGCCATCGATGACAAAGGTTTCGGGCACGCCGGACGAGCCAATCTCTAGCTGGATCGCAGACACATCATCAGCTCCGATCCGCGCGTAGGGATTGCCGTGCTGGTCTAAAAACCGCGCTACGTCTTGGGGCCGATCGCGGATCGCCACGCCAACAATTTCAACGCCTTGCTCTTTCAACCGCTCAAGATGCGGAGCCTCTGCAATGCAGGGCAGGCACCAGCTCGCCCAGATGTTGAGCAATTTGGGTTTGCCGTCCTGAAAATCAGCCAAGGACGCACCGGGCCGGTTCAATGCGGCAGGCCTAAGGTCGAAGGCTGGTAACGGCTTGCCCACCATTTTGCTTTCGACAAACTCATCCTTGGGCTGGGTCAGCTGATAACCTGCCAGACCTACAAAGCCGGCAAACAGCATCAGGGGCAGCCACAGCGTCCAGCGCATCAGGCCTGCTCCCATTCGGGGCTATTGCCTTCATTATCTTCTTCGCCAGCACGGCGGCGCAAATCGCTGCGCACGCGACCAATGATGGCGAAAACTCCGCCCAGCGCAATCAGCAATCCGCCATACCAGATCAAGGTCACAAAGGGCTTCCACCACAGCCGCAATTGCCAGCGGCCATCCTCTGCCTGATCGCCGAGGACAGCGTAAAACTGACCGTCCCAACGGGTCAGCAAAGCGCTTTCAGTCGTCTGCTGCGGCGGTGCCCAGAAATTGCGCGCCTGCGGTGTGACAAGCGCAGGCTTCTCTGAACCGCGCGAAACAAACAACCGCGCCTCCAATGCTGTCCAGTTTGGCCCTGCAACGGGATCAACGCTTTCCAGCTTGATGTTCCAATCACCCACTTGCTCGCTTCCGCCCGGAGAAACAGCAGCCAGTTTCTCTTGCGTAAAGGCGGTTTCGCTCGCCATGCCGAACAGCGAGACAGCGATGCCGAAATGCGCGATCACCATGCCCCATGTCGCGATGGGAACGCGGCGCAGATTGCGCCCTCTCAAAGGCAAAAATGCCGCTATTGCCAGACCCGCTGCAATCGCGAGGCCAAGCAAGGGCAGAACCGTTACATCGCCGAAGACAAGCACCAACAGTCCAACCACAGCGATGATCGCGCTGATGGTTATGATCGGCCATTTCAACCGTTCCCAGCTATCCCCGCGCCAGCGCAGCAAGGGCCCAACGCCCATGACCAGCAGCATCGGGATGGTGAAGATCGCACCGACGGGATTGAAGTATGGCGGCCCGACCGACACGCGCACGTCAAAAGCTTCGGTCAGAAGCGGATAGAGAGTGCCGAGCAGCACGATCCCAAGGATCGCTGAAAGCATCACATTGTTAAAGACGAGCGCGCCTTCGCGGCTCCATGCCTTGAACCGAGTGCCTTCTGCAATCGAGCCAGCGCGCACAGCAAAGACTGCCAATGCGCCGCCGATATACAGCGTCAACAACATCAAAATGAAGCTGCCGCGCTCTGGATCGACTGCAAAGGCGTGAACGCTGGTAAGAATGCCAGAGCGCACGAGGAAAGTGCCAACCATACTCATCGAGAAAGCGACGACGCCCAGCATGATCGTCCACGTCCGCAACGCATCGCGCGCGGCCAGAACGCTGGCTGAATGGAGCAATGCAGTCGCAGCAAGCCACGGCATAAGCGAAGCATTTTCAACCGGGTCCCAAAACCACCAGCCGCCCCAGCCCAGCTCGTAATAAGCCCAATAGCTGCCCGCTGTGATCCCCAGCGTCAGGAACACCCAAGCGCCCAGCACCCAAGGCCGCATGACGCGCGCAAATTCGGGCGTCACTTGGCGGGTCAATAAGGCGCCGACTGCAAAGCTGAAGGCCACCGAAAGCCCGACATAGCCAAAATACAGCGTGGGCGGATGGAAGGCGAGCCCGATATCCTGCAGCAGAGGGTTAAGCCCTTGCCCCTCAACCGCCGGCAAAGGCAGGCGTTCAAACGGGTTGGAGCTGAGGATTAGAAACGCATAGAAGCCAAGCGCGACAAAACCTTGCGCCGCCAAAGTCGCCTGCATGGTTTTTTCCGGCAAGCGCTTTTCAACCAATGCAATCAAACCGCCTGCCATCGCCATCACCGTGACCCACAGCAGCATCGACCCTTCGTGATTGCCCCAAGCGCCCGAGAGCTTGAAAATAAGAGGCTTCATCGAATGCGAATTGGTAGCGACCAGCTTTACCGACAAATCGGTGATCGCAAAGACCCATAGCAGCATAAGGAAGGCGAACATGGCGAGCACGCCCTGCACAATGGCCGCTGGCCTAACCAGTGCTGCAAGCTCTCCGCTGCCGTCACGCTGGGCGAGCGCGCCGCCCACCAATTGCAGCACAGCCAATGCAGCACAAAGCCACAATGCGGCGAGACCAAGTTCTGCCAACATCGCGCTCTAGTCCAGACCCAAAGTGGTTTCTTCGGCCATCTTCGCTGCTTGATGTTCGCTCATCTCTTGCAGCTCCTTGGGCACGTAATTCTCATCATGCTTGGCTAAGAGATTTTCAGCTTGAAACACGCCTTTTGCATCAAGCGCTCCTTCGGCCACTACGCCGGAATTCTCGACAAACAAATCGGGCAGAATTCCGCTAAACATGACCGGAACCCGCGCCTCTTTCTGATCGGTCACAATAAAAGCAATCGTAATGCCATCACCCATCGTCTGGATCGAACCTTCAGCAACCATCCCGCCAAGCCGGATCGCTTGCCCTGCCGGCGGAGGAGACGCGACGAGCTGATCAGGAAGGTAGAAGTAATTGGCTTGCGAGCGCAGTCCCCACACCGCAAGCAGGCTTGCCCCGATCAGCGCCACCAAAGCGAGCGATACCAGCACCAGCCTTTGATGCTTGGGCTTGAGCCCGCGCGTTCCACCATTATCGCTCATTTGCGTTTCACCTCATCGCGGCGCTTTTCTGCCCGCTTCATACTTTGCCATGCCCAGCCCACCATCAGCAGCGTTCCAGCAATACCAATCACATAGACTGCGATCACGAAGTCCCATTGATTGAGATTCTCGCGCATTACACAGCCTCCATCGCTTTACGGCGCAGACGTGCCTCGGCCTGAAACTCCGCCAGAAGCGCGCGCATTCGGGCAAGCACGACCCCGCCAAAAAGTAGCGAGAAGCCAATCACAGCGATCAGTAGCGGCACGAGAAAAGCCGGATCAATCGCACTTTTGCCTACGGTCAAGCTAGGCGGCTGATGGAGCGAATTCCACCACACGACAGACCGGTTGATGATCGGAATATTGATCGCCCCGATAAGGCCGAAAATCGCCGGAATTTTCGAAGAGCCGCCGTCGCGCGCGCTGGCCTGCGCCAAGGCGATATAGCCTGCGTAAAGGAACAGCAGAACCAGCATGCTTGTCAGCCGTCCGTCCCAGACCCACCACGTTCCCCATGTCGGGCGCCCCCAGATCGATCCTGTAATCAAACACAGCGCGGTAAAGACCATCCCCGGCACCGCAGATGCGCGCGCAGCCAGCGCCGCCAAGGGATGCTTCCAGACGAGGAACACAAGGCTGGAAATCGCAATCGCCGTCCATCCGCCCATGCCAAGCCACGCACTTGGCACATGAATGAAGAGGATACGCACAGTCTCGCCCATCAACCGGTCTGGCGGCACGTAGAAAAGGCCCCAGACGAGCGATATCGCAGTCAGCACCAGTCCGCCTGCAATCAATGCTGGCGTGAGCCAGTTGGCAAGCTTCAAAAAGCGGGTGGGATTGGCGAAACCATGCATCGATCAGTTACCGTCTTAGCCTGAGCTATTACAGACCATAACCCCGCCTGCAAGACTGCAAAAAAGGCAATGGTTGAGGCAAAATTTGCCCCACGAAATTCAGCGACCGATTAATTTTTGTGCCATTCTATCAGCAATGACATCAGAGGGAAGCCCGCTCGACCCAGATTCTGTCCAGATTTCTTCGAGCCGCTGAGGAATTTGTCCGATCCGCGCCTCAACATCCTCTATCAGGCACGGCGTTCCCTCGCTGCGGCAAAGATACTCCATCGCCACACTGATAATGCCGCCAGCATTAATGACATAGTCCGGTGCATAAAGAATTCCGCGTTCGGCCAATTGCTCGCCATGATGGCTGCGGGCGAGCTGGTTATTCGCGCCGCCTGCAACAATCTGCGTGTTGAGCGCTGCAATGCTCTCATCATTCAAAATTGCGCCCAGCGCATTGGGGCTGAGCACATCGCACTCAGTTGCAAGGATTGCGTCAGGGACAACGGCTTGTCCCCCAAGCTCGTCTGCCAGAGCGCTTGCGCCAGTCTGATTGATATCGGCCAAGGTCAAACGCGCGCCATCCTTGGCTGCAAGCCGCGCAACACCGCTGCCCACGCTTCCTGTGCCCTGGATCGCGATATGCACGCCATCCAGGCTGTTCTTGCCAAGCCTGTGCCTGGCAGCCGCCTTGATACCCTGATAAATGCCGAGCGCCGTATAAGGTCCAGGATCCCCGCCAGCGGTAGAGCCATTGTCGAGCGGGAGGCCAGAGACATAGCTTGTCTTGGCCGACATGGTGACAATGTCGCCTTCTGTGATGCCGACATCCGCTGCGGTCACATATTTGCCGCCAAGCGCTTCAACGCTTTCAGCAAAAGCATGCAGCATTGCTTCCGTCTTGTTGCGGTCCTGATCGGCCAGAATGACCGCCTTGCCCCCACCCATCGGCAGGCCTGCCATCGCATTCTTATAACTCATCCCACGCGACAAGCGCAGCGCATCGCGCATCGCATCCTTGGGTTCGCCATAGTGCCAAACGCGCGTTCCACCCGCACCGGGGCCAAGATGGGAAGAATGCACCGCGATAATCGCCGTCAGCCCGCGTTTCGGATCACGCACAAGCTGCACCAACTCGTGGTCATCATAATCGGGTTCTGTCCAAAATGCGTCCATTGGCCCTGCCTTCATTGCATCGTGCGGATTGAGCGGCGAGGGAAAAGTGGGGCGATCGACGGGACTCGAACCCGCGACCTCCGGCATCACAAGCCGGCGTTCTAACCAACTGAACTACGATCGCCACATTTTACAAGCCTTCTAAGGCGAAGGCCCACATCCTTCACGCTCCGCGCGAGCAGCGCTCATTACGGGCATCAGGCGCGGCGTCAAGCCACGCTTGGGACGGGGGCGAGCCTGTTGCATAATGCAGCGGCTTTGGGAAGTGAAAACTGCGCAT
>CALLIO010000105.1 GCA_938009055.1 uncultured Altererythrobacter sp. | reverse complement strand
TGCTCGATACGCCGGGTCACGAGGATTTCTCCGAAGACACCTACCGCACGCTCACTGCCGTTGATTCAGCGATCATGGTGATTGATGCGGCCAAGGGTATCGAGCCGCAGACGCGCAAATTGTTCGAGGTGTGCCGGCTGCGCTCCGTGCCGATCATCACCTTCGTCAACAAGGTTGACCGCGAAGGGCGCCCGGTTTTCGAACTGCTTGATGAAGTGGCCGATATGCTCGCGCTCGATGTCTCACCCCAAATGTATCCGATTGGCATGGGCGGCGAGTTCGAGGGCATTATCGACTTCGCTAGCGGAAAAATCGCGCGGCCCGATGGCGACAGCAAAGAATTCAAAGGACGCTATGATAGCGAGGCGATCCCTGAGCAGTTCGCCGAGGATGTCGAGCTGGCCCAAATCGGCTATCCCGAGTTCGACTTGGAAGCTTACCGCAATGGCGACTTAACGCCGGTCTACTTCGGGTCAGCGCTGAAGAACTTTGGCGTGACCGAGCTGATTGAAGCGATTGCGGCCCATGCTCCGCCGCCGCGTCCGCAGCCAGCTGGCGAGGGCCACATAACGCCAGATCATGACGAGGTGACCGGCTTCATCTTCAAGGTGCAGGCCAATATGGACCCCAACCATCGCGACCGGATTGCCTTTATGCGGCAAGTGTCGGGTACGTTTAAGCGCGGAATGAAGCTGACGCCGTCTGGGCTGGGCAAGCCGATTGCGATCCACTCGCCGATCCTCTTCTTCGCGCAGGACCGCGAGATTGCCGATACGGCGGAAGCGGGCGATATTATCGGAATTCCCAATCACGGCACATTGCGTGTGGGCGATACTTTGTCTGAGAAGAACCAATTGCGTTTCACTGGCCTGCCGAACTTCGCGCCAGAGATTTTGCGGCGGGTTCAATTGAAAGACCCGACCAAGACCAAGCAACTTAGAAAAGCGCTCGATGATCTGTCCGAAGAGGGCGTGATCCAGGTGTTCTATCCGGAACTGGGCGCGCAGCATATCGTCGGCGTGGTCGGCCAGCTGCAATTGGAAGTGCTGATTTCGCGGCTGTCAGCGGAATATAAGGTCGAGGCTGGGCTGGAAGAAGCTCCCTTTGCCACAGCGCGCTGGGTTACCGGGCCCGATGCTGCGATCAAGCAGTTTGAGGATTTCAACCGCGCGAACCTGGCCAAAGATCGCGATGGCGATCTGGTGTTTATGGCTAAGAGCCCGTGGGACGTGAATTACCAGCAGGAAAACAATGCGGAACTAAGCTTCTCTGCGACCAAAGAACGCTAGCAGACCCGCCGGACTTGCAGGCAGCGCAGCTTCGCGGCAAGAGGTGGGGTATGACTGATGTCCCCTCTTTTTCATCCGGCCCCACATCGCAAACCTTCATCTCGCAGCGCTTGAAGCTCCATTATCTCGACTGGGGCAAATATGATGCAAACGGGAAGGCCAAGCCGCCGCTGATCCTCGTGCATGGCGGGCGCGATCATGCGCGCAGTTGGGATTGGACCGCTCAGGCCTTGGCGCCTGACTATCATGTTGTCGCGCTCGACAACCGCGGGCATGGCGACAGCGATTGGGTTTCAGACGGCAATTATCATGCGAATGATATGGTCTATGACCTTGCCCAGCTGATCCACCAATTGGACGAGGGGCCGGTTCGGATCGTTTCGCATTCGATGGGCGGCAATATCGCCATCCGCTACACTGGCATGTTCCCCGACATGGTGACCAAGCTGGTTGCGATCGAAGGACTGGGGCCAAGCCCAGAAATGCGCAAGGAACAGCGCGCAACACCCTATCCGCAGCGCGCGGTAGAATGGATTGCGAAAAAGCGCAAAGCATCTGGCCGCATCCCGCGCCGATATGACAGCATCGAGGCGGCATTCGCGCGGATGATCGAGGAGAACTCATACCTTACCGAAGAGCAAGCCCGTCATCTGACTTTGCACGGGGTCAACCGCAATGAGGACGGCACTTATACTTGGAAGTTCGATCCGCATCTCAATGTCTGGGGGGTTGAAGATATTGGCGATGAATTCGTGATCGAGATGTGGGAAGCAATCACCTCGCCCGCTTTGTTGCTCTATGGCGCGGACAGCTGGGCCAGCAATCCGGCGAAAGACGGTCGGATCAAGCATTTCAAAACGGCTGAAGTGATCGAGTTTGAGAAAGCGGGCCACTGGCTCCACCACGATCAGTTCGAACGCTGGATGGCGACCTTGCGGGAGTTTCTTTGATGGCAGGTCGGGCGATGCAGCGCCAAGAGGGGCAGTGTCATTGCAGCGCGGTCCGCTTTGCCATCACGACCGATTTCCCTGAGCTTACAACCTGTGATTGTTCGATCTGCACCAAGAAGAACGCATTGATGGTGAAAGTCCATGAGAGCGATTTTGAGCTGTTGCAGGGGGAGGAATCGCTCAGCGAATACCAATTTCACACGATGACAGCCCGGCACTTCTTTTGCTCAACCTGCGGAATCTATCCGTTTCATCGCAAGCGGGTTACGCCAAATTTCGTCGGCATCAATGTGTGGTGCCTTGATGGGTTTGACCCTACCGGCATTCCGGTTCGGGCGACCATCGGCAAGGAGATGGATTGATGGCTGAGTTTTCAAGCGAGCTTTCCGACAAGCACATTGCGATGATCGAAGCGCAGCCAATGTTCTTTGTCGCAACGGCGACTTCGAGCGGCCGGATCAACCTCAGCCCCAAGGGCTATGATGCCTTCCGCGTGCTTTCTCCAACGCGCGTTGCCTATCTCGATCTGGGCGGATCAGGCAATGAGACCCATGCGCATCTGGCCGATGATGGGCGGATCACCATCATGTTCAACAATTTCGACAATCCGGCGCTGATCCTGCGGATTTACGGGCGCGGGGTTCCGGTCCTGCCGCAGGATGAAGGCTGGGAGAAGTTAGCCGCGCATTTCACGCTTTTGCCCGGCACGCGCCAAATCTTCGCGATTGATATTGAGACAGTGCAAAGCAGCTGCGGCTGGGGCGTCCCGAAAATGAAGCTGGAGGAAGAGCGCGAGACTTTGAAAAAGTATCATGCTCAAGCGAACCCGGATGAATGGGCCGCCAAGATGTCGACCCGCATCAGCAGCATTGATGGTCTACCGACGCGTGCGACTGACCGCTATATTGCCGGCGAGGAATGATCCTGCGCAAGAATGATGCGCAATACAGTTGCATTGCCGATATGTGCCTAAAATTTGATCAGTAGATCAAAATATAGGCATTTGCACGGATTTTGGGCGATCTCTAAATCCTAAGAATCCCTTAAAACCAAGACTCAGCCGAGTCTGGCACACCCCTTGCAGAGCATGTCGAGCCGGAAACGGGTCCGGCGATTAGTAGGGGGCAGAGATGAAATTCATCATCGCCATCATAAAACCATTCAAGCTCGATGAAGTCCGCGAAGCGCTGGGCGGCATCGGGGTCGCCGGCATGACCGTTTCAGAAGTGAAGGGGTTCGGGCGTCAAAAAGGCCAGACCGAGATTTATCGCGGGGCCGAATATTCAACCAACATGCTGCCAAAGGTGAAGCTCGAGATTGCTGCCAGCGATGACATCGCTGATCAGGTCGTCGAGACCATTCAGAATACGGCCAGCACCGACGCCATTGGGGACGGCAAAATTTTCGTTCTCGATCTTGCCACTGCAACGCGCATTCGCACCGGCGAATCCGGCGAGACGGCCCTTTAATCGGGCTTAAGAGAATAGGGGAACTCAGATAATGAACCGCAAACATCTTTCATACGCCGCATTGGGCCTTAGCGCCCTTGCCGCGACGCAGCCTGCACTGGCCGCGCCCGCTGCAGAAGCGGTCGAAGCTGTCGCTGAAGTGGCCGCTGAACCTGCTGCTGACGCCGTATCAGGCGGCACAGCTTACATCCTCAACACGCTATTGTTCCTGATTGGCGGCTTTTTGGTCATGTGGATGGCCGCTGGCTTTGCCATGCTGGAAGCGGGCCTTGTCCGCGCCAAGAACACATCGACACAGTGCATCAAGAACATTGGCCTTTATTCAATCGCTGGCCTGATGTTTTGGGTCATCGGTTACAACATTGCCTATCCTGGCTTTGACGGTTCAGGTTGGTTCGGCATGGCTGGCACCATCTATCCTATGCAAGGCGTTGGTGAAGCCGACGTTGAGACCGGCTATTCGGTTGCTTCGGACTGGTTCTTCCAAATGGTATTCTGTGCAACCACCGCTTCGATCGTATCGGGCACCGTGGCAGAGCGCGTGAAAATCATTCCGTTCTTCCTCTTTGTGGCTGTCCTTACCGGCTTTATCTATCCAGTTGTTGTCAGCTGGGAGTGGGGCGCAGGTTCGCTCGACGCAATGGGCTTCTCTGACTTTGCTGGTTCGACGCTGGTTCACTCAACCGGTGGTTGGGCAGCTCTGATCGGTGCTCTCATCATCGGGCCACGTCTTGGCCGCTATGTTGATGGCAAGGTCAACGTCTTCCCCGGCGCGAACATTCCGCTCGCCACATTGGGTACATTCATCCTGTGGCTCGGTTGGTTCGGCTTTAACGGTGCTTCGCAACTTGCGATGGGCACTGTGGGCGACGTGTCTGACGTGTCGAAAATCTTCGTGAACACCAATATGGCCGCTGCTGCCGGTGTAGTAACGGCGATCGTCCTGACCCTCATCCGCTACAAGAAAGCTGACGTAACGATGGCTTTGAACGGCGCTCTGGCTGGTCTGGTTTCGATCACAGCTGAGCCGCTGATGCCTTCGGTTGGTCAGTCGATCTTCATCGGCGCTATCGGCGGTCTGATTGTGGTCTTCACGGTTCCGCTGCTCGACAAGCTCAAAATTGACGACGTTGTCGGCGCTATCCCGGTTCACCTGTTCGCAGGTATCTGGGGCACCATGATCGTGCCGCTGAGCAACACCGAAGTGCCGGTTGCGGCGCAAGCTACCGGTGTCGCTGTGACGGCACTGTGGGTCAGCGCAGCCTCGGCAGTCATCTGGCTCCTCCTCAAGTTCACCATCGGCCTTCGCCCAAGCGAAGAAGTCGAAATGGCTGGGCTCGATACGGCAGAGATCGGGGTGGAAGCCTACCCTGAATTTGCCCGGGGCTAACTCACCAGTTTGGTGGGGGGAGGTCCCTCTCCTCTCCCTCCTCTCCCCACCTCAACACGTTCCTCCTGCGAACGAACAAACTTGAATGGGCCCGGGCGTAAAGCTCGGGCCCCTTTTTTTGTGCGGCGTGTGCGTGTAGCCTTTCGGTAATGAGAGAAGCCTTGCGCATCATTCTTGTGTTTTTAGGGGCGCTGATGTTGAGTGCCTGCGCGCATGTCGAAGACAAGCCGCAGCCCATTGAGCAAGCCGGGCCGATCGCCTTTCTGCCAGCATTGGATGGGGATTATTTCCCTCTCGATTCCAAGCGCACCAAGAGCCGCTATCACATCTTCATACGCTTGCCACATGGCTATGCTGAAAGCCCCGATACAACCTATCCGGTGGTCTATTTGCTCGACGGGGATTCGACTTTCCCAATGCTGGCCCCGCAGCATCTTTTCCTGACATATGATGAGGGTTTACCGGAAGCCATTCTGGTTGGGATTGCGTATGGTGGCTTTGGCGAAATCAACCGGCGCGGTTTTGACTTTAGACCCATTCTGGAAGGAGGCGGAGAGGGCGGTTCGGCAAACTTCTTGGCAATGTTAGAGGATGAATTGCTGCCAAGGATTGATAGCGAGTATAAGTCCGATCCGGAAAAGAGGGTTCTCGTTGGTCAAAGCCGGGGCGGTTCCTTTGTGCTTTACGCAGCGGTTGAGCGGCCCGCTCTGTTTTACGGGCATATCGCCAGCAATCCCGGGCGCGAATACCCTGATCGAAAGCTCTATGGAATGGGCCGCGCTATGCCCCAGGTGACAACCGATGGCTTGCTTGTAGTGGCATCTGGATCGCGCGACCGTGATTACTTACGGGGCAGCGCGCTCGAGTGGTCCGCGACCTTTGCCAAAAGAGACGACTTGCCTTGGCGAGTGAATTTTTTGGATATAGAGGGCGGCACGCATGCAGCCAGCCTTCCCGAAGTCTATCGTCGGGCAATGCTCGAGGTCTTTTCAAGCAAGAAAGACTAGCCGCAAGCTTCCTGCACAAATTCCGCGCAGCGTTCGCCGATCATGATGCCCACACTCTTCAGCGAAAGTGGGCACCGGTTTCGCGCCCGGAAGAGTGTTCAAAGGACTCCAGCATTATGTGGCGGCTTGAACAAACTCCGCGCAGCGTTCGCCGATCATAATGCTCGGCGCATTGGTGTTGCCGCTGACGATCTTGGGCATGATCGAAGCGTCAGCAACCCAAAGCCCTTCAACACCGCGCGCTTTCAACTTGGTGTCCACCACGCTGCCCTCATCCGGGCCCATCCGGCACGTGCCAACGGGGTGATAGACTGTGTCTGCACGCTCGCGGATTAACGCATCGAGTGCATCGTCATCATTCAGGTCGATCGCGTATCGGTCTTGCGGAGCGTAGTCCGAAAGCGGTGGCGCCTCAGCGATGCGGTGTGATAAGCGAATGCCCTCGCGCAGAACGGCCAAATCACGCTCGTCAGAAAGGAAGTTGGGATCGATCCGCGGCGCATCTGCGGCGTTGTCGGAATTCAATCGCACTGTGCCGCGGCTCTCTGGCCTCAACACGCAGGCATGGAGCGAAAAGCCGTGCCCTTTGACCTTCTCGCGTCCGTGATCCTCCAGCATGGCAGGGACAAAATGCCATTGCACATCGGGAGCGGGGCTATCGGCCATTACGCTCCAGAACCCGCCTGCCTCGGCATAAGGCGTGGTCATAATGCCCTTCTTGGTGAAGCGATGCTGGATGATCGCCTTGGCCATGCGAACAGTTGCGGTCAGGCTGTCGCCGATTGTTTCAGTGGAGTCCGCTTGCCAGCTCGAAACATAGTCGATGTGATCCTGCAATTCTGAGCCGACAGCAGGCTTGTCGCTCACCACCTCGACACCCTGTTCGCGCAAATGATCGGCTGGTCCAATGCCTGATAGCATCAGGATTTGCGGGGAGTTGAACGCACCTGCTGACAGCACCACGCCCTTGCGTGCTTTCACAAACTCGCTTTTCCCACCGCGCTGGATTGCGACGCCGGTGACGCGGCCTTCTTCGATCACCAGCCGCTTGACCAGAGTGCCGGTGCGAATGTCGAGATTGGCGCGTCCGCGCAATGGTTCGACATAAGCGCGCGAAGCCGTGCAGCGTTCGCCATCGCGCTGGGTTACTTGGTAGAGGCCAAAGCCCGCTTGCTCTCCATCGTTGAAATCATCGGTTACCGGAAGCTGCAGCTTAGCGGCAGCCTCGACAAAAGCCTTGCTCGTCGGATTGGCCCACAATTGATCCGCAACGCCCAATGGACCATCGCCGCCGTGGAAGTCGTCCGCGCCGCGCACATTGCCCTCGGATTGTTTGAAGTAGGGCAGCACATCGTCATAGGCCCAGCCATCGCAGCCCAGCTCGCTCGCCCAATTGTCATAATCCCACGCATTGCCGCGAATATAGACCATGGCGTTGATCGCGCTTGATCCGCCAAGGCCTCTGCCGCGCGGTTGATAGCCAATCCGTCCGTTCAGACCCTTTTGTGGGACCGTTTCGAATTTGTAATTCGCAGCTTCGGGAAGGAAGGGAAACAGCCCTGGCGTGCGCACGCGGATGCCATTGTTGCGCCCGCCTGCTTCGAGGAGGCAGACGCTTGCTCTGCCATCCTCAGCCAATCGCCCTGTGACAGCGCTGCCCGCGCTGCCGCCGCCGATCACGACATAGTCAAATTCGTCCATGAATGCGTCCTCTTCCCGTGCAGCTTTGCCGCTGCTTTGGGATGGACGCTAGGCAGGCTCGGCGGGATTAGCAATTGCGTTTTCATCAAGGACTGGATTTGCTGTTGCCTCCGCCTGCCGTTCCCGCCAGCGCGCGCGGATCGTATCCGATGTGTCGCGGCTGTTGTCATGGCTCCAGCCGGGTTCGCGCAAGAGGTAGGAAAGCTTGTGCCGCCATGGCGCGCGCCAGATGTCGCTCAGCATGCCGATCCATTCATGAAACACGGCCCAAAGCAGGTTGAAACTGCCCAACTGTTTGATGATGCCGTAGCGGATTTGCTCTTCATCACTTTCAGCTTCAAACGTGCCAAACATCTTGTCCCAAATGATGAAGACACCGGCATAATTGCGGTCGAGATAGCGCGGATTGGTGGCATGATGGACGCGGTGATGGCTTGGTGTGTTCATCACGGCTTCGAACCAGCGCGGCATTTTGTCGATCGCTTCGGTGTGGATCCAGAATTGGTAGATCAGGTTAAAGCCGCCGCAGATGGCAATCATCACAGGGTGAAAGCCCAGCAAAACCATCGGGATCGACAGCACGAAAGTAGCGGTGAGCGAGCCCGTCCAGCTTTGCCTTAGCGCAGTGGAAAGATTGTAGTGCTGGCTCGAATGGTGGTTCACATGCGCAGCCCAAAACCAGCGGACGCGGTGCATCATGCGGTGCGAGATATAATAGGCAAGATCATCGAGCACGAAGCAGATCGGCCAGGCCCACCACACCAGCCACCATGTGTCTCCGAAATCGAACAGGCGATATTCATAGGCAGCGACAAAGGCATAGGCCGCCAGCCCGCCAAGCAATCCGCCTGCAACCGTTGAACCCAATCCGAAGGCGAGTGACACCAAAGTGTCCTTGGGCTCGTAAGCATCACGGGCGCGCAGCCGCGCCCAGATCATCTCGGCCAACACAGCCACAACGAATAGCGGCACGGCATATTGGGTGGGGTTAAACTCTGGCATTGCCGCGCTTTCCTAGCCCATGGATTCGCTCAGCC
>CALLIO010000104.1 GCA_938009055.1 uncultured Altererythrobacter sp. | reverse complement strand
GTCTTTATCGAAAGCCTCGCGAACCCGGGCGGCGTTGTGCAGGATATCGCCGCGATAGCCGATGTTGCCCATGCTGGCGGCGTGCCGCTGATGGTCGACAACACTATGGCTTCGCCAGCGCTTTGCCGCCCGATTGAGCATGGCGCGGATATTGTCGTCCACTCGACCACCAAATTCCTGAACGGCCATGGCAATGCAATCGGCGGCGTAATCGTCGATAGCGGCAAATTTGATTGGAAAGCGCAGGGCGATAAATATCCCTCGCTCACCGCGCCCAATGGATCGTATCATGGGGCTGTGCTTGTTGACGCCTTGGAGCCTGTTGGCCCGATTGCCTTCATCATTGGGTGCCGGGTGCTGGGCTTGCGCGATCTTGGCCCGGCAATGGCGCCGATGAATGCGTTTCTAGCGCTGACCGGCATGGAGACGCTGCATCTGAGGATGGACAAGCATTGCGACAATGCGCTGGCGTTGGCGAGCTGGTTGCAGGAGCAGCCCCAAGTCGAATGGGTCAGCTATGCAGGGCTTCCAGACAATTCCTACAATGCGCTGGCACAGAAATACCTCGGCGGGCGCGGCGGGGCTGTCTTCACCTTTGGGCTTAAGGGCGGATATGACGCGGGCGTTAAGCTGGTGAGTAATGTGGAGCTGTTCAGCCATCTGGCAAATATCGGTGATACGCGCTCGCTCATCATCCATCCTGCCTCCACCACGCACAGCCAGCTTGAGGGCCAAGAGCTTATCGACGCAGGCGCTGGCCCCGATGTTGTTCGCGTGTCGGTCGGGATTGAGCATATTGAAGATATCAAGGCTGATCTGGCGCAAGGATTGGCCGCGCTATAGCAGCGCATTTTTTGATAGCTTGCAGCAAGCGCGCCTACTGGGCATAGACTTATCTAACCAAGTGCGAAATTGACCGGAGACCTTCGCTTGTTTTCAAAAATTCTGATTGCCAATCGCGGTGAAATTGCCTGCCGCGTTATCAAGACCGCACGCCGGATGGGGATCGCCACAGTTGCGGTCTATTCCGATGCGGATGCGCGCGCGCCCTTTGTGAAGATGGCGGATGAAGCGGTGCATATCGGCCCGCCGCCCGCCGCAGAAAGCTATCTGATCCCTGAAAAGATCATTGCCGCGTGCAAGGAAACTGGCGCAGAAGCCGTGCATCCGGGCTATGGCTTCCTGTCTGAACGCGCGAGCTTTGTGGAAGCACTCGACAAGGAAGGCATTGCTTTCATCGGCCCGCCTGCTGGCGCAATCGCAGCCATGGGCGACAAGATTGAATCGAAAAAGCTTGCAAAGGAAGCGGGCGTCAATGTCGTTCCCGGCTTTGTGGGCGAGATCAATGACACCGATCACGCGGTCGAGATTTCGAACGACATTGGCTATCCGGTGATGATGAAGGCCTCCGCCGGCGGCGGGGGCAAGGGTATGCGGCTTGCCTATTCGGAAAAAGACGTGCGCGAAGGGTTCGAGGCAACCAAGCGCGAAGGGCTCAATTCCTTTGGCGATGACCGCGTCTTTATCGAGAAGTTCATCGAAGATCCGCGCCATATCGAGATCCAGATCCTGGGCGATAAGCACGGCAATATCCTCTATCTGAACGAGCGCGAATGCTCGATCCAGCGTCGTCACCAAAAGGTTGTCGAGGAAGCGCCTTCGCCTTTCGTGACGCCCAAAATGCGCAAGGCTATGGGCGAACAATGCGTCGCTTTGTCTGCAGCGGTGGATTACCATTCCGCTGGCACGGTCGAGCTGATCGTTAGTGGTGCGGACAAGACGGGCGAAAGTTTCTACTTCCTCGAAATGAACACGCGGCTTCAAGTTGAGCATCCCGTGACCGAGGCGATCACCGGCGTGGATCTGGTTGAACAGATGATCCGTGTGGCTGCTGGCGAGAAGCTGGAAATGACGCAGGACGATATCGGGATCGATGGCTGGGCGATTGAAAATCGCGTCTATGCCGAAGATCCTTATCGCGGCTTCCTGCCTTCAACCGGGCGCTTGGTCGAATATCAGCCACCGCTAGAAGGCTGGGTGGATGACGGTGCGGCCAATGGCCGGCGCGGCGTGGACGGAGTGCGCGTCGATGATGGCGTTTACGAAGGCGGCGAGGTGTCGATGTTCTATGACCCGATGATCGCCAAGCTCGTCACATGGGGCGAAACCCGTGATGAGGCAGCAGACAAGCAAATCACTGCACTCGACAATTTCCGCCTCAAAGGTCTGGGCCACAATGTCGATTTCCTGTCGGCGATTATGCAGCATGAGCGCTTTCGTTCGGGCGAGCTGACCACGGGCTTTATTGCCGAAGAATACCCTGATGGCTTCACCGGTGCTGCCACTGATGATGCGATGATGCGGCAATTGGCGGCGCTGTTTGCGGGCGCTGAGTTTGATACGCGGGTGCGTGCGCAAGAAATCTCTGGTCAATTGGCGGCGCTCCCCAATCCTCCATCCGAATGGTCGGTCAAGATCGGCAAGGAAAGCTATGCTGTCACGCTTGAAGAAGGCGGGGCGAGCGTTGATGGCGAGAGGATCAATGGCACATGGGATTGGCAAGTTGGTCAAACACATGCGCAAGTAACCGGCGATAAAGAGCTGGGCATTCAGATCGAACGCAAGGGCGTGCGCTGGGTCATCACCACGCGCGGCGCGAGCCATGAAGCGCTGGTTCTGCCTGCCAGCATTGCCTCGCTAGAAGGGCATATGATTGAGAAGATTCCGCCCGACCTTTCCAAAATGCTGATCTGCCCGATGCCCGGATTGCTGGTGAAGCTGCATGTTGAGGCGGGCGAGGAAGTCCAGCCCGGACAGCCGCTTGCCACGGTTGAGGCAATGAAGATGGAAAACATTCTTCGCGCCGAGAAAGAGGGCGTTATCAGCGCAATCAATGCGGCGGAGGGCGAGAGCCTTGCGGTTGATGCAGTAATCTTGGAACTAGAATAGCGGCCTAGCGGCTGAGTTCCTCATCCAAGAATCTCGCAACGTCAGCCAGATCGACATCGCGTGCAAGGTAAGCCTCACCAATGCCTTTCAAGAGGATGAAGGGCAGGGTGCCCGCGTCCATCTTCTTGTCGTGCAGCATGTGATCGGTGAGCGTGCTGCCATCACAATCAAGGCCAAGCTCACCCAGCTTAGATGGTAGTCCGCTGGCACCAATGGCCGAGGCAATGCGGGCTGCATCCTGCTCGCTCAATTCGCCGCGCCGCGCGGAATAGCGCGCGGCCAATACCATGCCGAGCGCCACAGCCTCACCGTGCAAAAGCCGGTCGGAAAAGCCAGTTTCCGCTTCGAGCGCATGACCGAATGTGTGCCCCAGATTGAGCAATGCGCGGGTGCCGGAAAGCTCCTTCTCATCCTCTGCAACGATGCGCGCTTTGGCCTGAACGCTGGTTGCAACAGCCATTTCAAGCGGCTCCGGATCGCGTGCGATGACGCGCGGCCCCATGGCTTCAAGCCAAGTGAAGAAGTCCGCATCGCCCAGAATGCCGTATTTGATGACTTCGGCATAACCAGCGCGCATCTCGCGCGGTGGCAGCGTTTCCAAGCAATCGAGATCGGCAAGCACAAGCGAGGGTTGGTGAAATGCGCCGATCAAATTCTTGCCAGCGCCCGTGTTGATCGCGGTCTTGCCGCCAACCGAACTGTCAACTTGCGCGAGCAGACTGGTGGGGATCTGGATAAAGCCGCAGCCGCGTTTCAGGATTGAACAAGCGAAGCCGGTCAAGTCGCCAACCACACCGCCGCCCAAGGCAATCACATGGTCTCCGCGCTCGACATTTTGGGCAAGGAGCCAGTCGGTCAATTCCTGAAGTCCGATCCAGCTTTTTGCACCTTCACCTGGTTCGACGACATACCACACGGCCTGTTTGCCGATCGCTTCGAGCGATTTGCCGACCGTCTCGCGCCAATGCTGCGCCACATTGCGATCAGTCACGATCGGCACCGTATCCTTGCGCAAAAGGGCGCCGCATTCCTGAGCCAAATTGGCAAGCAGGCCAGCGCCAATCCGCACCTCATATTCGCGGCCAGCCAAAGCGATGGGGATCACTGCCATTGGTCTAAACCTTCCAAGATGCTTGTAACTGTGTCTTCATGCGGGCCGTCTTTGCTTTCCACCCGAATGGGGGATTGCGAATAGAAAGGTTCGCGCTCGCTCGCCAGCCTGCTCAAAATTTCGTGCGGATCGCCGGTTTTCAGCAAGGGGCGCGTGTCGCGTCTGCTGGTGCGCTCGACCAATGTTTCGATGGAGCAGTCGATCCATACCGCAATCGCTTGATCCAATATCAGGCTGCGCGTTTCATCATCGACAAAGGCACCGCCACCGGTTGCGATCACGCCGCGTTTCTCCTCGATCAGTCGCGCGATGACGCGCCGCTCTCCATCGCGAAAGCTCGCTTCGCCAAACTCCTCGAAAATCTCGCTGACCGTGCGCTGGGCCGCTTTCTCGATTTCCTCATCGGCGTCGACAAAATCGCGGTCAAGCACTGCCGCCAAGCGCCTGCCGACGGAGGATTTGCCCACGCCCATCAATCCGACAAGCGCAATCGGGCGGTCAATCCGCGCCCGCAGAGCGTTGATTTTGGAGGAAGTCATGGATTGTGCGCTTTGTGTCATTGCCGCCATGGCTATAGTTAGGGTAGAGCGCCATGCAATATGGCTTTGAATTTTAAATCGGATAATGCCGGGGGTGATGTCCCCCTGCAGAAAGCAAATAAGGGTCGGGTCGTGACGCTTTGTGTGCTGCTGGTTCTCAGCATTCTTTTCCTTGCATGGTTTGATGGCGGTGAAGAGCAGCTTCATCCGATCACTCAAACAATCGATGTTCCACAGGTGAAGTCATGAGGCGCGCGCTGGCTTTAAGCGGCGTTGCCGCAGTGGCATTGGGTCTTGCTAGCTTTGCTGGGGCGCAAGAATCGTTGTTGCCCCCAGGGTTCGATGACCCAGAACCGGCTCCAGCACCGGCCCCTGCACCAGCACCGCCGCCAGTGATTGCGCCGCAACCGACCGTACCAACTGCGCCGCGCGGCAGCACCGGTTCTGTATCGCGGCCAGTCGTTCAGTCCGCACCGTCTGCCGGCGGTGGAAGTTCATCATCGGCATCATCATCGCCGCGTTCTGCAGGCGGGATTAATCTGAGCCGCATTCCATCGCTGCAAGAGCTTGAGGCATTGTCGACCGACGAGCTTGATGAGCTGCTGGGACTAAAGCCGAAATTCGATATCCCTCCCGCCGCGCGCCGCTCGATGGATCAAGTGGGATTGCTTTCCGCCTCTGAAGGCGGCGTCGTCTCCGCATCGCTCGCAAGCCAGCCAGCTGGGCTGGTCAAAGCGGCAATCGAAGGGACCAAGGGGCGCCTCGTTTCGCGTTGGGGTCATATCATGCTGCGCAAGGCCTTGCTCAGCCGGATGGCCGCACCCCAAGATATGGACCCGGTCGAATTTGCCGCGATGCGTGTCGCTTTGCTCAATCGCATGGGCGAATTTCAGGCGGCACGCGCGCTTGTGCAAGAAGTCGATACGGGCAATTGGGATGACAAGTTAACCAGCGCCGCGCTCTTTTCTTACATTGCCACTGCCGACATTGTTGGCGCTTGCCCCGCTGTGCGCAATCAGGGTGACGCGCGCGAGGATGCGACCTGGGTGATGATGCAGTCGATCTGCAATGCCTATGCTGGCGAGACGGCCCGGGCGCAGCGCGATATCAACCGCGCCTTTGATGATGAAATTGCGCCTGAGATTGACCTCAATTTGGCGCAGCGCTTTGCTGGTTCTGCGGGTGAAGGCCGCCAGGCGGTCAATATCGAGTGGGAGGGCGTGGACAAGCTCACCCCTTGGCGCTTTGCTTTGGCCAATGCCTTGGGCGAACCGCTCCCCAGCAATCTGCGCGATAATGCCGGTGCTTATTACGAACGTGTGTGGGCAACCGCCCCGATGGTAGGGCTGGGATTGCGCTCTCGCGGGGCGATCAGGGGCGCGCGCGAGGGTATCCTGTCAAGTCGTGCGACAATTGGCATTTTCAGTCAGGTTTACTCCGATGGGGCAGGCAATGAGGCTGCAACCGCACTGGCTGCGCAATTGCGTGATGCCTTTGTTGCACCGCAGCCCAGCGCGCGGATTGCCGCCATGCGCTCACTTTGGAATGGAGAGACTCCGGAAAGTGAAGATGCTGACTACGGCCGCTATGTGATGACCGCTTATGCGGCTGCGCGCATTCCAGCGTCTGAGGAATTGGCTGATGATGCAGCGCCCTTGATCCGCTCTATGCTGGCTGCGGGTCTCGACAAGGATGCGGCGGCATGGAGCTCATTTGTTGAGCCTGGCAGTGATGCCTGGGCGATGATTGCGCTTGGCACAGAGACGGCGCAATTGCCTGTCCCGTCATCCGATATCGAAGCATTTTACAGCGATGACTACAGCGAGGGGGAGCGCCGATCGAAGTTTCTGCTCGCTGGTCTTGCAGGGCTGGGGCGTGTGGCACAGGCGGACCTCGCCCCATTGCAGGAAACGATTGAGCCGGGCTTGGGTCGCGAGACCATGTGGAGCCGGCGCATTGCCCTTGCGGCGCAATACCGCAACGAAGGGCTGGTGGCGCTGCTTGCCGGTTTGGGTATGCAGGGGACGAGCTGGGATCAAATGACGCCGCTGCATCTTTATCACATCGTCTCAGCGCTCAATCAGGTTGGAATGTCGGCTGAGGCACGCATGATCGCTGCGGAGGCGATTGCGCGCAGCTGATGTCGGCAAGCGTCGAGGCTTTCCTGGAAATGCTGGCGGCAGAACGCGGTGCAGCAGCCAATACGCTGGCCGCCTATCGCCGCGATCTGGAAGGGGCAGAGGAGGCGTTGGGCGATCTTGCCAATGCGAGCCGTGATGCGGTTGAAAGCCTTTCGGCGCAATGGCGCGATTTGGCGCCAAGCAGTGTAGCGCGCAAGACCTCTTCCCTTCGGCAATTCTTCGGATTTGCGCTGGATGAGGGATGGCGCAGCGATGATCCTTCGGCCGCCTTGCCCAAGCCTGCTCTCAAGCGGTCCTTGCCGAAAATATTGAGTCATGAGGATATCGACGCGTTCTTTGCGCGCGCTGAGCTGGAAGCGCAAAGCGGTAAACCACTCGCGCTGCGGCAATTGGCGCTGCTGGAAATGCTCTATGGGTCAGGGCTTAGGGCCAGCGAGCTGGTCTCACTCCCGATCAGCGCCGTGCCGCGCGATACGCCGTTTCTGACGGTCATGGGCAAGGGCGGGCAAGCGCGAATGGTGCCGGTTAGCGACCGTGCGAAGGAAGCCTTGGCGGCATGGATCGCGGTGCGGCCTGACGATTCGCGCTTCTTATTCCCTTCGCGCAGCGGGCATATCACCCGTGTGCGGCTGTTCCAGCTTATCAAATCGCTGGCCCTTCGCGCTGATCTCGACCCCAAACGCGTCAGCCCGCATGTTTTGCGCCACGCCTTTGCGACCCATTTGCTTGAGGGAGGGGCGGATCTGCGCGTGCTGCAAACATTGCTCGGCCATGCCGATATTGCGACCACGCAGATATACACTCATGTGGACGCCGCGCGCCTCGTGGAACTGGTGAATTTGCGTCACCCTCTTGCTCAAAACTCAACATCGGACTAGCGCCCTTTTCATGACTTCCTATCTCGATTTCGAGAAACCCGTTGCCCAGCTTGAAGAGCGGATTGCCCAATTGCGCGCATCTTCTGAGGGTGACGAGGTTGATATTTCCGCAGAATTGTCGCGCCTTGAGAAAAAGAGCGCTGATCTGCTCAAGAGCACCTATGCCTCGCTAACGCCGTGGCAAAAGACGCAGGTCGCAAGGCATCCTGATCGCCCGCATTTTCGCGATTTTGTCGATTATGCCTTTGACGAATTCGTACCTCTTGGCGGTGATCGCTACTATGCTGATGACATGGCGATCATGGGTGGTTTTGCGCGGCTTGGCGGCCGCCGGATCATGCTGATCGGTCACGAAAAGGGCAATGATACGGAAAGCCGGATCAAGCACAATTTCGGCATGGGTAAGCCCGAAGGGTATCGCAAGGCGATCCGTTTGATGGAGCTTGCCGGGCGTTTTGGATTGCCGGTTGTGACTTTGGTCGACACATCCGGCGCGTTTCCGGGCGTTGAGGCTGAAGAGCGCGGCCAGGCAGAAGCGATTGCCCGCTCGACCGAGGCGTGTTTGGCGCTTCCTGTGCCGATGGTTTCGGTGATTGTGGGCGAGGGCGGTTCAGGCGGGGCGGTTGCCTTGGCCAGTGCAGAGCGGGTTTTGATGCTCGAACATGCAGTTTATTCGGTGATTTCGCCAGAAGGTTGCGCGTCGATCCTGTGGCGTACGGCCGACAAGGCCCCTGATGCAGCGCAAGCGATGAAGGTTACGGCGCAGCATTTGAAGCGGCTTGGGGTGATCGACAAAATCATCAAGGAACCGGTGGGTGGTGCGCATCGACAGCCAGAGATCGCTGCTAAAGCACTTGGCAAGACATTGATGCAAGAGATTGATTCGCTTCGTGAATTACCCTCCGAAGCAGTGCGCCGGATGCGCGAGGAACGCTTCCTCCAGATCGGTGCTGGCTAAACTCGCCACCTGCAAAAATTTGTCAATGCGGTGCATGGGCACGGCGAGTAGCATTCACAAATGCGCAAAAACCGGTAGGTTGCTGAGCATGAGAGAGGGCTGGTGGGGGCCTGCCAAGAATTGCAGGAGGGTCAAAACCTATGAAATTGTCAGGTAAATTCGTCGCTAAGCTGAGCGTGGCACCGCTCGCATTGGCATTGTCGAGCTGTATGGGCGGCGGGTCTATCCCCAGCGTCTCAACCCCGATCACGCAGTCTGAAGCGCAAGTTGGCGCTGAAAATCACCCCAAATTGCTCGCTGAATTTGGCGGGGCAATGACCGGCAGTCACGCGCAATATGTCGAGCAGGTTGGCAAGAATATCGCTGTGCAATCGGGGCTGGGCAATGCACGCGATAGCTTCACCGTTTCGCTGGTCAATTCCTCCGTCAACAATGCCTTCGCGATCCCTGGCGGCTATATTTACTCCACCCGTCAACTAGTGGCGTTGATGAATAATGAGGCTGAACTTGCCGGCGTTTTAGGTCACGAAGTTGCCCATGTTGCCGCGCGCCATTCGCAGCGCCGCCAACAGACCGCGCAGCGCAATTCTATCCTTGGCGTGTTGGGAGCAATTGGCAGTTCGATTCTGCTTGGCGATTCCGGCTTGGGGCAGCAAGTGGGTGAGACCTTGCTCCAAGGCTCGCAGCTTCTCACGCTGCGGTTCTCTCGCAGTCAAGAATTGGAGGCCGATCAGCTGGGCATCCAATATCTGCAAAAAGCGGGCTATGATCCGCGGGCAATGAGCACGGTCTTGGCGAGCCTTGCGGCGCAAAACTCGCTCGATGCGCAATTGCAAGGGCGCGGTGATGCGACCATCCCGCAATGGGCCTCAACCCACCCAGATCCTGCCAGCCGAGTGCGCACAGCGCTCTCGATCGCTGAGCCTTTGGGCAGCGGAACCACCAATCGCAACACTTTCCTCACGCGGATTGACGGCCTTTTGTATGGCGATGATCCTGAGCAAGGGGTGATTGAGGGAAGTCAGTTCATCCACCCTGAATTACGGCTCGCATTCACCGCGCCATCCGGTTTTTACATGGTCAATGGCACCCGCGCGGTCAGTATCAATGGCCAATCGGGTAAGGCGCAGCTGACGCTGGCCGCCTACGATGGAAATCTTGAGACATATGTGCGCCAGCAGTTCACTGCGCTTGGCGGGGAAGAGCAGAACTTGTCGCCGGATTCGGTTCGGCGCACGACGGTCAACGGCATTCCAGCAGCGCTTGGCACCGTGCGGGTCAATAATGGCCAGAGCCAGGTTGATGTGATGGTCGCGGCGTATGAGTTTGCCAATGACCGCGCCTATCACTTCATCGCAATAACGCCGGCGGGCAGCTCCAGCACCTTTACGCCGATGTTCAATTCAATGCGGCGGGTCAGCGCATCGGAGGCCGGGGCCATTATCCCGCGCAGGATCGATGTGGTGACAGTGCGCGTTGGTGACACGATTCAGACCCTGGCTAACCGGATGGCTTATGACACTGGCAAGGTCGAGCGCTTCCGCGTCCTTAACGCTTTGGGTTCTTCCGACGTGCTTCAAGCAGGCCAGAAGGTGAAAATTGTTGTAAAAGCGCGCTAGTCCCCTTCGTTTGAAAAAGACTGCGGGCAAAAGAAAAGCGGCGGGGAAGACCCCGCCGCTCTCTTTTTTCAAGCTAAGCTCTGTTATTATACAGAGTTAGAAGAAGACATCTCGGTCGAAACGGTCGAGAATGTAGTGCTCAGCTCGTTGCCGAGGCTCTGCATTGCAGTGATAGCTGCAACAGCGATGAGAGCAGCGATAAGGCCGTACTCAATTGCAGTTGCGCCTTCTTCGTTCTTAGCGATCTTGTTAAAGAATTTCATTTGTAGTCTCCTGGTTCAGTCTTTGGTACCCTGTCGTCACCCAGAAACGGGCTCTGACATTTTGGACGAATAATGCGCACCAATTGAAAAATTCCTAATTCGGAACCTTTCTAATTGGTTACCCGTTACCCATCACTTCAGTCACACTGGTCTTTACCCGCGCCCAGATGCCGTTGTTCTCATTGGCGACGGCGTCAAAGGCGCCGATGGATGCGATCACAATCAGTGCTGCGATCAGTCCATATTCAATAGCTGTGGCACCCGAATCATCGCGTCCGATTTTGTTCAAAAGGTTGGTCAAATTCATGGAAACACCTACGAATATTTTTCCGATGAGCCGGTATTTCGCCTGAGGGTATTAAGAATTGGTTGAGAAGGCGCTTTGAGTTGAAAAAAATTCCGACATGGCAGCCCGTTGTTGCAGCTGCTCTCAGCCATAAAAACGGTGATTGGTTGATGCACCAGCGCCCTGAAGGAAAGCATTATGCTGGCCTATGGGAATTCCCTGGAGGCAAGGTTGAAGAGGTCGAAGTCCCTGAAATTGCTTTGGTTCGTGAGATTTGGGAAGAGTTGGGAATAAGGGTGTCGCCGCAGGATTGTCAGCCCGCTGGCTTCGCGCAAGAGCCCAAGCAGGAAGGCGCAGAGCAGATTGTCATCCTGCTTTACACTGTGACAGCATGGGAGGGAGAGCCGATTGCCCAAGAAGGTGGGCAAGTGGGTTGGTTCAGCGAAGAATCACTGCGCAAGCTGAATAAACCCCCGCTTGATTGCGCGTTGGCCGACCAACTCTTTGCAAAAGAAGCACGCTAGGGATTGCCAAGGCTGCAATGCCCGCTTATGTGCCGCTTCTCTCGCGCGCCAGTAGCTCAGCTGGATAGAGTACCTGACTACGAATCAGGCGGCCGGAGGTTCGAATCCTTCCTGGCGCGCCATAAAAGCCCATCGCAGCAATGCGGTGGGTTTTTTGGTTTATGGGTTAAAAAGGGTTGGGGCTGTGCGGCGCGCGCCCAAAAAAGAATCAAGCGAGTATGCATCCTATTCTTATGGTGGCTTGTATCTGCTGGACCGCATCATCTATCGGGTGCGCGATAGATGGGAAGGAAAACAGTGAATGAGCAGGTTTGACGGCCACGACCACGATGATCCAGAAAGTCCGACGGCCAAGATTGAAGTTCCCGAGAATGTGCAAGATGCCATCCGAACGCTGATCGAATGGTCAGGCGACGACCCAGAGCGAGAGGGTTTGCTCGATACGCCCAAACGCGTTGGACGCGCTTGGAAGGAATATTGCCAGGGCTATGGCGAGGATCCCGCGGTCCATATGACCCGCGTGTTTGAAGAAGTCGGTGGCTATGACGAAGTGGTGCTGTTGAAAGACATTCCCTTCCAAAGCCATTGCGAGCACCACATGGCACCGATCACCGGCAAGGCAGCGATCGCTTATATGCCTAAGAATAAGGTTGTTGGCATTTCAAAGCTGGCGCGCGTTCTGCATGGCTATGCGCGGCGATTGCAGATCCAGGAACGCCTGACATCTGAAGTGGCGCAATGCATCTGGGATCACCTTGAGCCGCATGGTGTGGCTGTGGTGATAGAGGCGCAGCATGGCTGTATGACTGGTCGCGGTGTGCGTACCCCGGGCGTTGGAATGGTAACATCGCGCCTGCATGGCTGCTTCCTCGAAGATCACCGCAGCCGCAAGGAAGTGCTCAGCCTGATGGGATATGGCTAAAGAAAAGGGGCGCCATTGCTGGCACCCCTTTGTTCTTTGCTTGGCTGTCAGCTCTTAGAGCTGGCCGAGCATATGTTCTGCGCTTGAAACGGAGAAGTCGCCGGGCGCTTCAACGTTGAGCTCTTTAACGACGCCGTTCTCGATCACCATAGAGAAGCGCTGGCCGCGCTTGCCAAGACCAAAGCCCGATCCATCCATAGTAAGACCAACCGCTTCGGCAAATTCGCCATTGCCGTCAGCCAACATGGTGATGTCTTCGCTGCCCGAAGCATTGTTCCATGCGCCCATAACGAATGCATCGTTGACCGCGGTTGCGACAATCTCGTCCACGCCTTTGGCTTTGAGTTCTGCTGCCTTGTCGACGTATCCGGGCAGGTGCCGCGCTGAACATGTCGGCGTGAAAGCCCCGGGAACAGAAAAGAGCGCAACGGTCTTGTCTGCGAAATAGTCAGATGCCTGAACCTGCTCGGGGCCGTCTGCGGTCGCCTTTACCAGAGCAACGTCAGGCAATGTGTCTCCAACTGCGATTGTCATATGCGCATTCCTTATATTGTGATCGAATCTGACGACCGGATTAGCGCGCGGCGCAATTCTCGCAAGCCATCTTTTGTATAAGCGCAGAAAGCAGCGCTCCCGTTAGTGCAGCTTGGCGTGGTTAAGTTCGCTTCACCTTCGCTGTTGAATATCCGGTAAATGCTCATCTCCATTTCTGTTCCTTGCCGAGAGACCATTTTCAGCATTTCGCTGCCGGCACAGGAGACCGAGACCATGACCACTTTTCGTAACGGGATAGCTGCGCTTGCCGCATGCCTAGCTTTGGCCAGCGCCAGCAGCGCGCAAGCAGATCCGATCGCTAATAATGCTGAGAACATTCGCAAGCTCAACATCATGCTGATGGTGACGAGCCTTCGTTGCCGCAGCGGCGAACATGACTTTCAGGCCGATTACCAGAAATTTGCCTCTGCTCATCTGGCTGATCTCAACCGTGCTGGTGCCCAGCTGCGCCGCGATATGGAGCGCAAGCTTAGCGCGAAAGGCAGCAAGCGCGCGCTCGATCGGATCGGTGTGAGCATGGCCAATAGTTATGGCCAAGGCCATCCGTGGCTGAGCTGCGCGCAGCTCAAAGCGGAAACCCAAAGCCTCTCGCAAAAGCGTGGGGCGGGCGAGCTTTCTAGGGCTGCCGACGAACTGCTTTCGATCCAACCGGGCACACGCTGGGCAGGATAACCGACGCCTGCTGGGAACTTTTCTAACTCTGCCCAAGCAAGACTTAGCGGAAATTTTCGTGCCGCGCCTTCAAGAGCAATTAAAAATATAAAGATAGCTTTATATTTGCTTGGAGGCGCGGTGATCGCTATGGGGCGTGGCAGAGCCAACGGGCGCAGATTCTCTGTGTCCTGCCGGCATAGGAAATTCCCAACAGGAGACACGATCGTGGCCACTCTCGCAGCCGATCAGGACTACATCATCAAAGATATTGCGCTCGCACAATTCGGGCGCGACGAAATCGCCATCGCTGAAACCGAAATGCCGGGCCTTATGGCTTTGCGCGAGGAATATGGCGAAGCCAAACCGCTGGCCGGCGCGCGCATCACCGGATCGCTTCACATGACGATCCAGACCGCTGTGCTGATCGAGACTTTGGTGGCTTTGGGCGCAGATGTTCGCTGGGCGACCTGCAACATCTTTTCCACCCAAGACCACGCAGCTGCCGCGATTGCGGATCAGGGCATTCCGGTCTTCGCTGTCAAAGGCGAAACGCTGGCCGATTACTGGGATTATGTCGGGCACATCTTCGACTGGACAACCGAGGCTGACCCCGACCAAACCGCCAATATCATTCTCGATGATGGCGGCGATGCGACAATGTTTGCGCTTTGGGGCGCACGGATCGAAGCGGGTGAAGAATTGCCCGAGCCGACCAATGCTGAGGAAATCGAATTCCAGCGCGCGCTCAAAGCATATGTCGCGGCCAAGCCTGGCTATCTCACCAACAGCGTGAAGAACATCAAAGGCGTTTCGGAAGAGACGACAACGGGTGTTATGCGCCTTTATCAGATCGCCAAGCAAGGCAAGCTGCCTTTCCCTGCGATCAATGTGAATGACAGCGTCACCAAGTCGAAATTCGACAATCTTTACGGTTGTAAGGAATCGCTGGTCGATGCGATCCGCCGCGCAACTGACGTGATGCTGGCGGGCAAGGTCGCCTGTGTTGCCGGATATGGCGATGTGGGCAAAGGCTCTGCCGCTTCGCTGCGTGATGGCGGCGCACGCGTGATGGTCACAGAAGTCGATCCGATTTGCGCTCTGCAAGCAGCGATGGATGGCTATGAAGTTGTCTCGATGGATGATGCGGTCAAGCGGGCGGATATTTTCGTGACGGCGACCGGCAATGAAGATGTCATCACCGGCGAACATATGAAGTCGATGAAGAACATGGCGATTGTCTGCAATATCGGCCATTTCGACAGCGAGATCCAAATTTCGGCGCTGGACAATTACGATTGGAAAGAGATCAAGGAAGGCACCGATCAGGTCACTTTCCCCGAAGGCAATTCGATCCTGATCCTTGCCAAGGGTCG
Organism: uncultured Altererythrobacter sp.; assembly: GCA_938009055.1. GTDB lineage: Bacteria > Pseudomonadota > Alphaproteobacteria > Sphingomonadales > Sphingomonadaceae > Erythrobacter. The sequence continues at coordinate 691 of CALLIO010000104.1, read as the reverse complement.
CCTCGTCAATCTGGGTTGCGCAACCGGCCACCCAAGCTTTGTGATGAGCGCGAGCTTTACCAATCAGACTTTGGCGCAGATCGAACTCTTCACCAAATCGGACGAGTATAAGAACGATGTCTATGTGCTGCCCAAGCATCTCGACGAGAAAGTGGCCGCACTGCATCTTGAAAAGCTGGGCGTTCAGCTCACTCAATTGAGCCAGAAGCAGGCGGATTACATCGGTGTGCCGCAAGCCGGACCCTTCAAGCCGGACCACTACCGCTACTGATTTTACGGTCACAATTGGCCCAATTTTCAAGAGGGGCGAGCGCGAGGCTTTACGAAGTTTTTCCGCTCGCCCCTTTTTCATGGGATTTGCCCCATTGCATCGCGCCGCGATGACGCATAGCTGACAATCATGGAGCTTTCTTCCACCGCATTGGCTGTCATTGGGTTGCTACTTGCCGCCTGGACCATTGGTGCAGCCGTTTTGATGGTGCGCGCAGCCAAGCGCGTGCGCCATTTCGAGGCGATGAAGAAGAGCCTTTCGCGCACAAATCGAATGATGGACGAAGCCCCTGCTATCCCCTTGCTGGTGCGGGTCGATGGCCGGATCGAAGCGCCGGAAAGGCTTGCAGGCTGGCTTGGTCTGGATACCATGCCCAGTTTCTTGAGCGAGCTGGATGGCGGGGTTGGCACTGGCCTGACC
>CALLIO010000103.1 GCA_938009055.1 uncultured Altererythrobacter sp. | reverse complement strand
GATCATTGGAGAGAGGACCTTGCCGCCAAGCTCGACAAATTGCTCCATCCCGTCGCGGTGCATTTGCGCCACACTTTCGCGCCAGCGCACGCGGCCAGTGACTTGCTCGACCAGCAGCCTTTGTTCCTCGGCAGGGTCGGTGACTGGGCTGGCAGTGACATTGGCATAGAGCGGCACGGCAAGCGCGCCCGGCGGCGTATCGGCCAAAGCTTCAGCCATCCGGTCAGCGGCTGGTTGCATCAACGAACAGTGAAAAGGGGCAGAGACGGGCAGCGCAATCCCGCGCTTGATCCCGTGATCCTTGACCATGGCAATCGCGCGCTCGATCGCACCCTTGTGCCCTGAAATCACCACTTGGGCCGGATCGTTATCATTCGCGACATCGCACACTTCACCCTCTGCCGCCGCAGCAGCCAGAGCGCTCGCTTTTTCGATATCAGCGCCGAGCAAAGCCGCCATCGCGCCCTCGCCCACAGGAACCGCCGCCTGCATCGCCTGTCCGCGCAGTTTGAGGAGGCGGGCCGTATCCGCCAGAGAAAACGCGCCCGCAGCACACAATGCCGTATATTCACCGAGCGAGTGGCCCGCCACGCACGCGGCCTTGTCCGCCAGCTCTACTCCGAAATCGCGCTCCAGCACGCGCAAGGTGGCAATCGCATTGGCCATAATCGCTGGCTGCGCATTTTCCGTTAGTGTGAGCTGGTCCTCTGGCCCGTTGGCCATGATGGCGCTGAGCTTTTGCGCAAGCGCATCATCCACTTCTTCCAGCACTTCGCGCGCTGCCGCGCTGGCGGCTGCAAGCTCCGTGCCCATGCCCACTTTTTGGCTTCCCTGCCCGGGAAAGACGAATGCGCGTTTCATGTGAGTTGTGCTCCTGAATTTGACTTGCGGGGCGGTTAGACCTGACCCGCTGGTCTAGCAAGACCGAAGGGGACAATCCGGTTCTCTGGATCATGGCCGATTTGAGCGCGACCCAGATAGGGTATGCCCGCACGCGCACACCAAAATTTGGCGATATCCTCTGCCTCCTGCCCGAATTCGCGTTCGTTCTCGGGCACAAAATTGACCGTTCCCAGTCGCAATCCGGCAAGCCGCGGCAGGACATTGGCGATGTGGAAAAACAATCTGTCGACCGAATAGAGATGCTCGCTCACCTCCTCGACCATCACCACATGCCCTTTCAGATCAGGCATAATCGGCGTGTTGGTAATCATCGCAAGCGTGATGAGGTTAAAGGCGACCGCAGGCGTTTGACCGTCCAAGCTTGGCTCCAATCCGCTGGCATCGCCGGAAAACCAGCGCAAAACCCGCCGCACAGCCTCTCTGCCTGTTTCACTGCGCGCGCTGACCGGCATCGAGCCATGGACCGGCTGACCGATACCCGCACGGTAGAGCGCTGCGAGCAAATAGCCGCAATCAGAAAAGCCTACATAGGTTTTGGCCCGCGCGGCCTCATTCATCTGCGCAATGGCCGCCTCGGCAATCCGGTTCGAGCCATATCCCCCCTTGGCAAACCAAACAGCGTCGAACGCCGGATCATTGGCGCATTCGAGCAATGCCTCCAAACGCATCAGATCAGGACCAGCGAAATGACCATGCGCTGCAAAGCATTGTTCATGAAATTGAACGCTATGCTCTGGAAACTCCTCGGCAATTAGCTGCTCCAAAGCGGCCGCATGGTCGCGCGTGATCGCTGTTGCCGGTGCACAAATAGCAATTCTGGTCATTTCTGGATGATAGCCATCTTGTGTTCTTCGATACAACTCAATAGCGAGCGATAACTATGGAAGACGACACACAAAGCGACAATGCCGCTGTGTTTGACGCGGAAAAGAGCTATTTCTTTTGCGGGATCGGTGGCTCTGGCATGTTGCCGCTGGCACAAATCCTCAAGGGCCAAGGCTATGAAGTGGCCGGTTCTGACCGCAGCCGCGATCAAGGGCGTTCGGCTGACAAGTTCGAATGGATCGAAAGCCAGGGCATTGCGCTCTTCCCGCAAGATGGAAGCGGCATCACTTCGGACAAGCAGATATTGATCGCTTCTGCCGCTGTGGAAGACACGGTGCCCGAAATGGTTCGCGCTGCTGAGCTTGGCTGTGCACGCATGACCCGCGCTGAAGCCTTGAGCAGGCTTTTCAATTCTTCCGGCTATTCGATTGCCATCGGCGGCACTTCGGGCAAATCCACCGTCACTGCTATGGTCGGATGGATGATCGCCGCGCAACATTTCAACCCTACAATCATGAACGGCGCTGTGATGAAGAACTTCGTCACGCCCGACAATCCCTATGCCAGCGCGCAGGTCGGCAGGCCTGAATTGTTCGTCAGCGAAGTGGATGAAAGCGACGGATCGATTGCGCTTTATAAGCCCACTATCGGTGTCCTCCTCAATGTCAGCCTCGACCACAAGAGCATGGAAGAGTTGCGCTCGCTCTTTGCCGATTTCCTCAACACCTCTGCTGCGCGGGTCGTCAATTACGACAGCCCAGAGGTGCGCCAGCTGACCGATGGCATGGATCAAATCACTTCCTTCGGGATCGAAGCGCAAGCATCAGACATTACGGTCGAGCCAGGTTCGATCCAGCAAAACTCCTTCGGGATCGCTGCCGATATCGTCGAGAAAGGCGTAGAGGGAACCCACCGCCTCAACCTCGCCATGCCGGGCATGCACAATCTGTCCAACGCGCTGGCTGCTCTTGCAGTTGCCAAAGCGGCCAGCATTCCGCTTGCCGATGCAGTCGGGGCATTGAACGATTTTGACGGCTTGGCGCGGCGCTATGATGTGATCGGCGTGACCGAGAAGAACATCACGATCATCGATGATTTCGGCCACAATCCAGAGAAATGCGCGGCGACTTTGCGCACTCTCAAAGCCACAGAAGGGCGCGTGATCGCTTTCTTCCAACCGCATGGATATGGCCCGTTGCGCCAAATGGGCGACGAGCTTGCCGATACGTTCGTGCGCGAATTGGACGAAGGTGACGTGGTGATTATGTGCGACCCTGTCTATTACGGCGGCACGGTTGATCGCAGCGAAGGCACAGAGCGGATCATCACTCAGATCGTCAGCAATGGCAGGCGCGCTGAATATCTCGCCAAGCGCGAGTCATGCGGCCTCAGGATCGTGGATATTGCCGAGCCGGAAGACCGGATTGTGGTGATGGGGGCGCGCGATGACACACTGACAGACTTCGCAAAATCGCTGATGGAGCGCTTGTCCTAATCAGGCTATCCCCTCGCTAAAGGGAGAGAGCCAATGGGCCCGCATGATTTTTCGCTCGATACGCTGTTTCGCGCCAATGCTGTGTTGCATGCAGAGCGCGAGGCGAGCGTGGATGGCACGCAGCGCCTCACCTATGCCGAGCTTGACCAACGCGTCGACCGCTTGAGCGCTTGGCTGCTGTCCAACGGGATTGCACCTGGCGACCGGATTGCTCTGCTGCTCACCGATGGAGCGCCCTATGTGACGGTGTTGCTCGCCTGCGGCCGGATTGGCGCGATTGCAACTTTGCTCAACTGGCGGCTCGCTCCGGCTGAAATCGCATGGATTTGCGGCAATGCCGAGCCTGCCATGACTTTCGCCAATCCGCGTTTTGCTGATCTGCTTAGCGAAGCGAAGGCAGGCGAAGTTATCAAGGTTGATGAACATCACGCCGCTGATGGCGCTTTTGAAGCCATCGTTGCTAATGATCAGCCGGCACAAACGATGCCTAACCTTCCCGACCATCGCGCGCTCTATATGATGTACACATCCGGCACGACGGGTAAGCCCAAAGGGTGCATGCAATCAGGCGCAGCTATTGCCTCCTCAGCGTTGGGATTTTGCGTGCGGCGCGGGTTCTCGCCCCAAGAGCGTCTGCTTTCCATCAATCCGCTGTTCCATGTGGTTGGGATGCAGCAAGTGGCGGCCATGCTCGCCTGCGGAGGCACTTGTGTTTTCGCCGGACGCGATGATGATCCTGCCGTCGTGCTCGAGCTTGTCCACCGCGAAGCTTGCACCACCACCAGCGCGTTTCCCACCATCGCCTTCCCATGGTTTCACATGGACGCTGTGCGCGACGGGGAAATGCCGCTGACCAATTATACCGGCGGGGCAGGCATGAACCCGGCCATCTATGCTGGTATCGAGGAGCAATGGGATTGCCGTGTCGTCGGCGGTTATGGTCAGACGGAAATCTGCGGTTTTGCGACCTTTATCGACTATCCCGATATGCTCAAAGACCCCAAGTCGATCGGCTGGCCGATGCAGCATGTGACGATGACGATCCTCGATCCCGAAGGCAATGAATTGCGCCCGGGCGAAGAGGGAGAGATCGCCATTCGCGGGCCGTCGGTGATGATGGGATATTGGCGCAATGAAGAAGCAACCGAAGCCGCTTTGGGACATGGCTGGCTGCGCACTGGCGACCTCGGGACGATGGACAGCCGAGGCCTTGGCTATCTGCTTGGCCGGGCAAAAGAGCTCATCAAAACGGGCGGCGAGAATGTCTATCCAGCCGAGGTGGACGCGATCTTTGCTGAAATGCCCGAAGTGGCGGACGCAGGCTGCGCAGGCGTGCGTGACAAAAAATGGGGCGAGGCGGTTAAGGCCTTTGTCGTTCTGCACGAGGGGCAATCGCTCACCCGAGAGGAAATCACCGCGCGGTTCAAGGACAAGATCGCAAGCTACAAACGCCCGCGCTATGTGGAATTTGTCGACAAGCTCCCACGCGATCCGATCGGCAAATTGCAACGGATGGAGCTGTCACAGCGTCCCGTTACGCCCGATCAAGCGGCGTAATTAATGCGCGCCTTCAAAGCCGAAAACCTTGTGCAACACGAAAGCGATAATCGCGCCTAGCGCCAATCCGATCACGCCTGAAATCGCGGCATAGGTGAACCATCCCGCAATCCCGCCGAGCGCACCAGTGACGCCTGCCACCCAAGCTTCAGCGCCATGCGCAATGTCATAGAGCAGATGGAAGCCGACCTCATGCGTGCCATGGACGATGATACCGCCGCCAACCCACAGCATGGCGACGGTGCCGATAACTGAAAGCGCAATCAGAAGTTTGGGAACGGAATTGACAAGCGCCAAGCCCAGCTTTTGCGTCGCCTCGCTGTCTTGCTTGGTCATGTGCAGCCCCACATCATCCATCTTTACGATGATCGCCACCGCGCCATAGACAACGACTGTCACAACAATTCCAACCAGCGCAAGAGCAATGCCCCGCTCCCACCATGTTGGCAGATCCAGCTCGTTCAAAGTGATCGCCATAATCTCGGCGGACAGGATCAGATCGGTGCGCACCGCGCCTGCGATCCGCTGCTTTTCAAACTCGGCCGGATCGGTGATCTCGTCTTCGAGCGTTTTGCCGTGCTTCGCCCCGCCCAATTTCTCGAGCACTTTTTCTGCGCCCTCATAGCAAAGGAACGCGCCGCCCAGCATCAATATCCAGATGATCAGCCACGGGAGAAATTCGGACAAAAGGATCGCGCCCGGCAGCAAGATCACCAGCTTGTTGAACAAGCTTCCCTTGGTGATCGCCCAGATGATCGGCAATTCGCGCGCTGGAGAAAGGCCGGTGACATAGCTTGGGGTCACGGCTGCATCGTCAATCACAACGCCGGCCGTCTTGGAGCCTGCCCTGCCCGCCGCCGCCGCAATATCATCGACGGAGGCCGCCGCCGTGCGCGCGATTACCGCGACATCATCAAACAATGCAACTAAGCCGGATGGCATATTGAAAGGCTCCCTTGACCTAGAGCTTCGTTTGCCCATTCAAACCAATTGAGACAAGAGCTCACGAAACCAGTTTCCCAAGATCACTTGGATATGATAAGAAATGCTGATGGCTTTCATGATGAAATCCTTGCAGCGATTGATGCTAACGCTGGCTATAACATGCGTGGCAGTAATCGTTTTGCTCGGCCCACCACTGGAAGAAGCAGGGTGTGCTTGCGTTCCTCCGCCTACCTTGGGCGAGATTGAGCAACTCAAAAAGGTTGCCGAGGAAGGGGATACCGACCGAAGCATCGAGCATATCGGACGGGTTGCGTTTGCCTATAAACAGCGCGGCGAAGATGCACTTGCGGCAAAATGGCAAGAGCAAGCAATCGAGGCTGGAGATCCCTATACGCTCACCAAGATCGCTGATCTTGCATATAGCGATGTCAAAGATGCTTCTGAAATCGCGGATAAGATCGCCCTCACAAAGAAAGCTATCGAATATTATCAGTTGGCTTATCCCCGGCGACGTATGCTGGAAGACGTGCGCAAGCGCGTCTATGCGAGCCAACTTCGAAGTGCGAGAGCAACTCTCGCCGTTTTAAAAGACGGTAAGGAAGTTTGGCTCACAAGAGCGGAGAGCGGCGATTTGACCGCCGTCTACTCCATGGCACGCTATTTCATTGACGCTGAATTAGATCAGGAGAAGCGCCGGTTCTGGGAAAAGAGAGGCGCGGAATTGGGTGATCCAGAGCTTGCCGATGAAGAGGCCTGTTGTTGGCGAAGAACCGAAGAAGAGCTTCTTGAAGGGCAGCGCATAGTCGAAAGAGCAAAAGCCAACGGCGAGGCGATTGGCGCTATCGAGGATGAATGGATCAGAGCCGTTATCTTGGAAGATATCGACTCAACAGAAATCCAAATCAAGCAACGCCTTGCGATTCTTCGACAAGGTTAGGTTTCCCTTGCATTCTGCCCTACGCGCGCTATGTGCGCCCATCGCTCTTTAACTAGGGCGAGACAAGAAAGCCGGAGGGGCCCTGTCATTCGGACAGGCAAGCCAGCGATCGGCATGAAATGAAAGGAACGCTAGGATGGCTCTCTACGAGCATATCTTTCTCGCGCGTCAGGACCTCTCGCAGGCCCAGGTAGACGCGCTGGCGGCATCAGCCACCGAAATCGTCGAAGCGAACAAGGGCAAAGTCACCAAGACCGAAACTTGGGGCCTTAAATCGCTCGCTTACAAAATCGACCGCAATCGCAAGGCGCATTTCGTCCTGCTCAACATTGATGGCCCAGGCGCTGTTGTGGATGAGCTTGAGCGTCAAACCCGCATCAATGAAGATGTGATCCGCTACATGACCATTCGTGTTGAAGAGCACGAAGAAGGTCCAAGCGTGATGATGCGCAAGAATGACCGCGACCGTAAACGTCGCTCTGATCGGGAGGACAATGACTGATGGCACGTCCATTTTTCCGCCGCCGCAAATCTTGCCCATTCTCTGGCAAGAATGCCCCGACAATTGATTACAAAGACGTGCGTTTGCTGCAGGGCTTTATGTCCGAGCGCGGCAAAATCGTACCGTCGCGTATCACCGCCGTATCTGCCAAGAAGCAGCGCGAACTCGCCAAGGCGATCAAGCGCTCGCGTCACATTGGCCTTTTGCCCTACATCGTGAAGTAAGAGGAGAAACGACATGGATATCATTCTCCTCGAACGGATCGAGAAGCTCGGCACAATTGGCGACGTAGTCTCTGTCAAAGACGGATATGCGCGCAATTTCCTGCTCCCGCAAAAGAAAGCCCTGCGCGCCAATGAGGCGAACAAGGCTGTCTTCGAAGCGAACCGCGATCGTCTTGAAAAAGAGAACGCAGAACGCCGCGGCGATGCTGAGAAAATCGGCAGCAAGGTTGATGGCGCATCAGTCGTCCTCATCCGTGCAGCTTCCAACGCTGGCCAGCTTTATGGTTCGGTCAACGTGCGCGACATCGTGGCTGGCCTCACCGAGCAAGGTCATGACGTCAACAAGAAGCAGATCATCTTGGGCTCGCCGATCAAAACGATCGGCATGCA
>CALLIO010000102.1 GCA_938009055.1 uncultured Altererythrobacter sp. | reverse complement strand
TACGGACCTCGCTACTTCGCTGGTCTTCGCTTTAAGTTCTGATTGGGTTGAGGTTCCGGCGCCATGTTGAAGGCGTCGGGGCCTCACCTTTTCGTTACTGGCCGACTTTGGAGTTACGCTGTAGGAGTTGCCTAAGTCGGTGCATGGGGAAAGCCGGCGAGGACAGAACATGACTGGTAAAAGACTCTTCCAATCCGTTGCCGAGCAAATCGCCGGGCTGATCAATGATGGCGCTTTCTCTCCGGGGACGCGCCTTCCCGGTGAGCGCGAGCTGGCGGAGCGATTGGGGGTTAGCCGAGTTACCATTCGCGAGGCAGAAATCGCCTTGCAGGCTATCGGACGGTTGGAGATCAAGACCGGCTCAGGGGTGTATGTTTCTGAAAAGGTACCGGAAAGCGATGGATCGCTTCCAGAGACAAGCGCGTTTGAACTGACAGAGGCGCGCTTGCTGGTTGAATCGGAAGCTGCGGCTCTCGCCGCGCATAACATCACCGAAGATGGCATCGAGCGCCTCGAGGGCCTTATTGAGCAAATGCGCTCTGGTGATGAAGGTGCAGCCAACGAGGCTGACGAGGCCTTCCACCTTACGATTGCAGAGGCGTCGAACAATGCGGCGCTCTTGCACACGGTGCAAACCTTCTGGCGCATTCGCGAGGAATTGCCTGAGGTGAAAAGAACCTATGAGGCCGTTTGTGTGCACGATTCGGCGTCAAGAACCGAAGAGCATCGTGCCGTGTTTGATGCGCTCAAAGCGCGCGATCCTGCCGGGGCCAGAGCGGCTATGCGCGAGCATTTTCATCGCTTAATCGAAGCGATGCTGGATGCGACCGAGAAGCAGGCCTTGGAAGAAGTGCAGCAGCAGGCCAGCCAAAGCCGCGAACGCTTCCTCGCTTCCGCCAAGATTGGCTGAAAATTGGTATTACAGAAAAATTGATTTTATCAGTCCAGATTGATTGACAGTCTTTCCGGCCCCTTTATAGTCGCGACCAAGAAAAGAAGGGATTTGGGATGCTTGCGAGGCTAGGCCTTGTGATTGTGATAGCGTGCTGCATGGCTCTGCCGCTCAAGGCTGAGGACTATCTGGTGCGCAATCAATCCGAATATGCGCAAAGGCTCAAACAGCTAGAGGCTGGCGATACAATCATCCTGGCCAATGGCGAATGGCGCGATTTCGAAATGGTCGTGACGGGCAAGGGTGCCAAGGGGAATCCTATCACTGTGCGCTCGCAAGACGCGGGCAAGGTTTTGCTTACCGGCCAGTCGAGCCTGCGCATTGGCGGTGAATATATCTTGGTATCGGGCCTCGTCTTCAAAGATGGCTACAGCCCGCGCGGCGAAGTCATTGCGTTTCGCCGCAGCAAGACTGATACGGCCCACAACAGCCGGGTCACCGAAACAGTGATTGACGGCTTTTCGAAGCCTGACCGATATGATGATGATCGCTGGGTCACGATCTATGGGAGGAGCAACCGTTTCGATCACAACAATTTGATTGGCAAGACCAACAAGGGTGTCACGCTGGCGGTGCGGCTCGATAGCGAGGAAAGCCGCGAGAACAACCATCTGATCGATCACAATTATTTCGGTCCTCGTCCGGTTCTGGGATCGAATGGCGGCGAGACTCTGCGCATTGGCACCAGCAAATATTCGATGTTCAACTCAAACTCGCGGGTTGAGAACAACGTTTTTGACCGCACCAGCGGCGAGGTTGAGATCATCTCTTCCAAGTCGGGCGGCAATGTGTTTCGCGGGAATGTTTTTCTGCAATCAAGCGGCACGCTGACCTTGCGCCATGGCGACAACAATGTGGTCGAAGGCAATGTGTTTCTTGGTTCGGGCAAGGATTACACCGGCGGCATTCGGGTCATCAATCGCTTCCAGACAATTCGTGGGAATTATATGGAAGGCCTCCGTGGCGAGGCATTCTCTAGCGCGCTCGCGATTATGAATGGCGTGCCCAATTCTCCTGTAAACCGCTATGTTGAGGTTGAGGGAGCGACAATCGAAAACAATACGATTGTTGATAGCCGCAGGGTTGCTTTCAATGTTGGCGCAGATGAGGAGCGCTCGGCTGCGCCCAGCAAGACCAGCTTTGCGAACAATCTGCTTGGCGGGTTGGATGGCATTTCCTTCCTTGAATCCTATGATGATATTTCCGGCATTGCCTTTGCTGGTAACCGCCACAGTGGTGGCGATGTTCAGCCGCAATTGGCCGACAAGGTCATGTCCGGTGCGATCGAAATGTCGCGCGGAGCCAGCGGCCTGCTCTATCCGACCGATGAAGCGCTGGCCGATGTCGGCGCGCCGCGCGATCTGCGAGTTCTTGGCCTCAATGAAGTGGGTGCGCCATGGTATCCCAAACCTGCCAATCTCCCCGTATTTGGAGGGTCGGGCAACATTGTCTCTGTCCAGCCAGGCGAAGATACGCTCGTTGCTGCTATAGCGGCGGCAAAAGACGGCGATGTGCTAGAGCTTGGACCGGGCGCCTATATTGTGAACCGCACCATCCCGATTGATAAGTCTTTGACCGTTCGCGGTGCTGCGGGCAAAGCCAAGCCTGTTATCCAGTTTGGCCGGCCTTCTTTGTTTGAGTTGCAAGAGGGCGGCGATCTGCAATTGCAAAAGCTCGTGATCGATGGCGCGCTCGCTCCAGATTCGGTTGGCAATTCGATGATCAAAACCACTAGCTTTCCGATCCAGTCGAATATGGAAATCGAACTGGATCAGGTTGAAGTGCGCGGGCTCGTCGTCAACAAAAGCTTTAACGTCATAACGCTCGGGAAAAGCGCTCTAGCCCAACGGGTCGCAATCACTAATAGCAGCTTTTCCGACATTACCGGTGCAGTCCTTTCAGCCTCGGCAGAGACCGAGGATTACGGGCAGTACAATGTCGAATATCTCGATATTTCGGGCAATTCCTTCACCAATATAGGTGGGCCAGTGGCCAGCATCTATCGCGGCGGACGCGATGAAAGCACCTTTGGCCCCAATGTTGTGATCGCCGAAAATTCGCTCACCAATGTGGGCAAGGCGCCAACCAATGGCACGGGTGGTTCGATCCATCTGCATGGTGTCCAGATTGCCAAAGTCGATCGCAATCAGTTTGATGGTTCGCTGCCGCTGCGGATTGTTCACACTGTTGGCACGCCCAAGACGCAGGTGACGTCCAATGTTTTTGACAACACTGCTGCGCCATTGTTTGAAGAACTGATCTTCGAAGGCGAACCGCGCGTTGAGCAAAGCGGCAACGAAGCTTTTGACACAATTGTCGTCGGAGATGCGCAATGAAGCAGGTTCTGGCAGTGATCGCAGCTCTTGGACTTGTAACTGGCTTTATGACCGGGGTAGCTCCGGCGCACGCTCAATCCGCCGCAGGCGCGGTCAATACGCCTCCGCTTTTTGCAAGCGAGATGGACCGCGCGCGCGCGCTTCTCGATGAAGCCATTGCAGAAGGCGTGGTTGTTCCGCAGCCCAAAGATCCTGGCGGCGGCTATACCCACGAACGGCACAAGAAGAACTTCCGCATCATTTACAATGGCGGTGCGCTTTACCGCATCACGGGCGAAGAGAAATATCGCGATTATGTTCGCGATGTCCTGCTTGCCTATGCCGAGATGTATCCCACACTCGAACCGCATCCTGCGCGCAAAGGGACGCAAAGCGCCGGGCGCATATTCTGGCAGGTGCTCAATGATGCGATGTGGCTGGTTGATAGCATTCGCGGCTATGAAGCGATCCGCGATACTTTGACGGATGCTGAGCGCGATACAATCGACAATCAGCTTTTCCGCAAGGCGGCTGAATTTCTATCGACCGGCTCTGCCGTCACTTTCAGCAAGATTCACAATCACGCGACTTGGGCGACTGCTGGCGTTGGCATGACCGGTTATGTCATTGGCGAGCCTGAGTTTGTCGAGATCGCGCTTAAAGGCCTCGATAAGAGCGGCGAAACCGGTTTTCTGCGCCAAACAGAGCTGCTTTTTTCGCCAGAAGGGTATTACACAGAAGGGCCGTATTATCAGCGCTTTGCGATGAAGCCCTTTGTGGTTTTTGCCGGCGCGATTGAAAAGAACGAGCCGGCACGCAAAATCTTCGAACACCGCGATCAGATTTTGCTCAAGGCCATCGATACCACGATCCAGCTGACTTATGGCGGGCTGTTCTTCCCCTTTAATGACGCGATTAAGGACAAGAGCCTCAACACCACCGAGCTTTATGAAGGTGTGGCCATCGCCTATGCGAAGACGCAAGAACCAGGCCTCCTCTCGATTGCCGATTTCCAAGGGCGCACGGTCCTGACCGAAGAGGCTTTTGCGATGACTAGCGCGCTGGCTGCAGGAAAAGCCAAGCCGTTTGATTTCCGCTCAATCCTTTTGTCTGATGGGCCAGAAGGCAAAGCCGGCGCGATTGCTGTTTTGCGCAATGGCGAGGAAGAGGGCCTCGATCACACAGCGTTGGTCGCCAAAAATGCCAGCCAAGGATTTGGCCACGGGCATTTCGACAAGCTTAGCTGGCAACTCTACGACAATGGCCAGGAAATTATCCGCGACTATGGCGCGGCGCGCTTCCTCAATATCGAGGCGAAAGAGGGCGGACGCTACCTTCCTGAAAACACCACTTGGGCAAAATCGACGATTGCGCACAATACGCTGGTGGTTGATGAGCAAAGCCACTTTGGCGGCGATGTAAAACTGGCGGATCAATATGCGCCGCAGCAGCTTTTCTTCACCGATGGCGAAGGGCTGCAAGCCACAACCGCTCAGATCACCACGGCCTATCCCGATAGTGGTACGGCCTTTACCCGCACGCTGGCTATGGTCGATGTGGCCGGGCTGGATGCGCCGGTCGTCATCGATGTGGTGCGTGCAGAAGGCGGCAATGGCAAAACTCGTCAGCTCGATCTGCCGCTGCATTACAATGGACATATTATGCAAGTTGGCTTTGATTACGAGGCCAATACGTCAGAGCGGCCAGTCCTGGGTGATGCGCATGGCTATCAACACATCTGGGTTGATGCGCTGGGCAAGCCGGAAGGCGATAAGAGCTTCCTCACTTTCCTTCACGACGGGCGTTTTTACACCTATCGCTTTGTCGCGAGCGAGGGGATGGAGGCGATCCTTGCGGAAAGCGGGGCGAACGATCCTAACTTCAATTTGCGCCGCCAGCCGATCATCATCCAGCGCGTTTCGACCAGCGGCGGTGCGACATTTGTGAGCGCGCTTGAGTCGCATGGCCTGTATGATGGCGCAACCGAGCAAACGATTGAATCGAACAGCCAGATTGCATCGCTCAAGCATGCACAATCTGGCCAGTATGATTTGGTTGAGATCACCACGCTCGAGGGCGAAAAAGCCTTGCTGGCGATCTCTTATGATCTGGACGCAGACAAACAACACAGCGCTACATGGCGCGGCAAGACGGTGGTTTGGAAGGGCTTTCTCGCTCTCGTACAAACCGAAGAGGGGATGGTAGAATAATGGCAACGGCGGTGAAATCTTCAAGCCCGGCCTTCGTCGAGGCTGGCAAGATGGAGAAAGAGGATCTTGGCGGCGGTATCTCGCGTCAGATTTTGGGCTATGGGCCGGATCTAATGATCGTTCGCGTGTGGTTTGAAGAAGGCTCTGTTGGCGATGTCCATTCGCATTATCACAGCCAATCGACGCTCGTTGAAAGCGGAAAATTCGAGGTCTTTGTAGACGGCGAGAAGAAGGTGCTGGAGGCTGGCGACAGCTTCTACATTGCACCGCATCTCGACCATGGCGCTGTATGCCTAGAGCCCGGAGTGCTGATCGACACGTTCAGCCCGGCGCGCGAAGACTTTTTGGGTGAGGGGAACTGAAAATGCCTAAGGGAAACTTGAGATTTTGGATCGTGGGGCTCGTCGCCCTTGCGACCATTATCAACTATATTGATCGCGGTGCTTTGGGCTTCTTGTGGCCTGAAATTTCCGAAGACCTTGGTCTTAGTAAAACCGATTACGCGATCATTCTGAACGTTTTCACTTTTGCGTATGCCTTTGGTCAGACGTTGTTTGGTAAGATTTTTGACTGGATCGGCGTCCGCTTGGGCTTTGTCCTTTCGATCGTTGTTTGGTCAGCGGCAACCATGCTCCACGCTGTTGCCACCGGCCTGACTAGCTTTGCTATTTACCGCGCGATTTTGGGTGTGTCTGAGGCAGGCAACTGGCCCGGCGCGACAAAGGCCAATGCGGAATGGTTCCCGATCAATGAACGGGCGCTCGCACAAGGAATTTTCAACTCAGGTGCTGCAATCGGCGGTATCGTATCAGCCCCTATCATTGGTGCGCTGTTCGTTTTTCTTGAAAGCTGGCAAGCGACATTCGTTGCGATTGGTGCGCTCGGTTTCCTGTGGTTGATTCCATGGCTCATCGTTTACAAAGCTGGACCCGATGCGCACCCTTGGATCAGCGAGGAAGAGCGCCAATTCATCCTCACTGGGCAGCGCAATGCTGAAACCAATGAAGTTGCTGAATATGCTCCGGGTTCAGGTGAGATCTTGAGCCGTAAGGAAAGCTGGGGCGTGATCCTAGCAAGCTTCTTCCTCGATCCTATCTGGTGGCTCTTTGTTGGCTGGCTGCCACTTTATCTCAACGAAACTTATGGCTTCGGCGTTGAGGAGATCGCCGTTTACGCTTGGATACCCTATGTGGGCGCCATGCTGGGTGCTTGGTTTGGCGGCCTGCTTGCAGGCAATCGGATCAATGCTGGCTGGACGGTTAATCGCACGCGCAAAACGGTTATTGCTTTGGGCGGTGTGATTATGCTGGTCTCGCTTCTGGCGACCACGCAAGCGTCATCGCCTCTCTTCGCTGTGCTCTTGATGGCGGTCATCCTGTTTGGCTTCCAAACGGCGGTTGGCAACATCCAGACGTTGCCAAGCGACTTTTACAGCGGAAGCTCGGTCGGAACATTGGCGGGTTACGCTGGAACAGCAGCCAAATTGGCCGTTGTCTTGCTCAACTTCCTGATCCCGATCATCACGATCGAAAGCTACGTTCCTGCGTTCGTAGTTGGCGCAGGGCTTGCGATCATGACGGTGTTGTCGATCTTTATCTTCTGCCCCGACGTGAAACCGCTCAAACCGAAAACCGCCTGATCTCCAGGCATTATCAATCAACTGAAACATCGAATTTGTGGGATACTGAATTATGAAATTTGAAGGCAAAGTCGCAATCGTAACCGGCGGCAGCCGCGACATTGGCCGCGCGATCTGCGTGAAGCTGGGTAGCGAAGGCGCAAGCGTTGTCGTGAATTACAACAGCAATGAAGCCGATGCTGATGCGACGGTCGCTGCGGTTGAAGCTGCGGGCGGCAAAGCGATCAAGGTGAAAGCCGACGTGACCAAACAAGCTGACGTAACCGCTCTGGTTGCTGCTGCGACGGACGCTTTTGGCGCAAGCATCGACGTGCTCGTTAACAATGCTGGCGGTTTGGTTGCGCGCAAGACGCTCGCTGAAATGGATGAAGAGTTCTGGAACTATGTGATGCAATTGAATGTCACATCGGCATTCATGGTCACGCAAGCGGTAGTCCCTCACATGAGCGAAGGCAGCGCGGTGGTGAACATCGCTTCATTGGCTGGTCGTGACGGCGGCGGCGGCGGCGCGATCGCCTATGCAACGTCAAAAGGCGCGCTTTCGACTATGACACGCGGTCTGGCGAAAGAGCTTGGTCCCAAAGGTATCCGTGCCAACGCTCTTTGCCCAGGCATGATCGCCACCGCTTTCCATGACGAGTTCACGCCGGACGCCGTTCGCGAAAACGTAGCGAATGCAACCTGCCTTAAACGTCAGGGTAAAGCAGAGGAAACCGCTGATCTGGTCGCTTATCTCGCATCGGATGAAGCTTCCTACATCACTGGTACCAATGTCGACATCAACGGCGGGCTCGCGTTCTCGTAACGCGGTCCCGGTCCTTCTTTTAATCGGAAAGCTCCTCTCCCATGGCTGAATTCCTCTCCTTTGGCGAAATCATGCTGAGGCTGAAAACGCCTGAGCATCAACGTTTCTTTCAATCCCATGCCTTCGAAGCCACCTTTGGCGGCGGCGAAGCCAATGTTGCGGTTGCGCTCTCAAACTATGGCCTCGACGCCGGATTTGTCAGCGCATTGCCTGACAATGACATTGGCGAAAACGCGATCATGGAATTGCGCAAGTTTGGCGTAGATACCGCGCAGATTAGCCGCTCTGGCGACCGCGTAGGCATCTATTTCCTCGAAACGGGATCGAACCAGCGCCCGTCGAAAGTGGTCTATGACCGGGCGAACTCCTCCATCTGCAATGCAGCTTTGGACGAGTTTGACTGGCCGACTATCTTCAAGGGCGCAAAATGGCTCCACATCACCGGTATCACGCCGGCGCTGAGCCAGTCAGCCGCTGATCTTTCGATGGCCTGCGTGAAGGCCGCGAAAGAGGCGGGCGTGACTGTTTCGTGCGATTTCAACTTCCGCGGCAAGCTATGGAAATATGGCAAGAGCGCACCAGAAGTGATGCGCGAGCTGGTCAAATATGTCGACGTTGGCATTGCGAACGAGGAAGACTGCCAGAAGTCGCTCGATATCTCGGTCGATGTCGATGTAGAATCGGGCGAGCTTGATACGAAGAAGTATGAAGCGTTGGGCCAAAAGGTGCTCGATATCTATCCCAATATGCACACTATCGCGATTACTCTGCGCGAAAGCCTTTCAGCTGATCGCAACAATTGGTCGGCTTGCCTGCGCACACGGGATGACGGTTTCATGCTGTCGAAGAAGTATGAGCTGACCGACATTGTCGACCGTGTTGGCGGCGGAGATAGCTTTGCCTCGGCGCTGATCTACGGCCTCAACGCTTATGAGGATCGCCAGCAGAGCCTGGAGTTCGCTGTAGCGGCCTCTGCGCTCAAGCACACGATCCTTGGCGATTTTAACCGTGTCACCGTGCCAGAAGTTGAAAAGCTGATGAGCGGCGATGGTTCGGGCCGCGTCCAGCGCTAAGCTGAACGTCAAAACTTCAATCCAATTGGCGAAGCCCGGATCCTCTTAAAGGGGTTCGGGCTTTGTTTTGTCCATCACCCAAGCCGGGAGCAAAAGCGCCTGCCTTGCCTGTTGGCCCACGGAAAGGTTCAATAGCCGGCTGCTTGCCCATCCTTGCGCATTTCGGTCGCCCCGGTCAGCACGCCGGTTTCGGGTTCACGAATGATCGCTTGATAGCCGCCAAACATGATGCCGTTTGTCACGACTTCTACATTGTGGCCCATAGCCCGCAGGCGTTTGACGGTGCTCTCTGGAATGCCAGCCTCAACATTGAGCGTCCCGCGCGGATCAGCCGCCTCGCCTTCAAGAGCCTCGGTTGGTTGCCGCCCGCCATCGTGATTGATGCGCGCTGCATCGCCGGCCTCTTGCAAGTTCATCCCGAAGTCCACGAGGTTGATCAGGATCTGGACATGGCCCTGCGGCTGCATCCCGCCGCCCATGAGGCCCAGCGTCATATAGGGTTGGCCATCCTTCTTCACGAAAGCGGGAATGATGGTGTGGAAGGGACGTTTGGCAGGGGCGTACGCGTTGGGGTGCGCAGGATCGAGACTGAACAACTCGCCGCGATCCTGAAACATAAAGCCCAAGCCATCTGGCACTAGACCGCCGCCCATGCCGCGATAATTGGACTGGATCAGGCTGACCATCATCCCATCCTTGTCAACGACGGTGAGATAGGTGGTGTCGCCTTCGCCTTCTAACTTGGGTGCAATTTCCAGCTCGCCGGGCATGAATTCAGGCGTCGCGCTGCGCGGATCAATCAGGTCAAAGCGCTCCTTGCCATAGGCATCTGTCAGGAGTTCTTCAGGTAAAGCCGCAAAGTCTGAATCAGCATAGAAGCGCGCAACATCAGCATAAGCGAGGCGTTTGGCCTCGGTCAGGTAATGGATGAGTTCGGGGCTGCCGCGTTCCCATTGCGACAGATCAACATTCTTCAAGATATTGACCATTTGGAGCGCCGCGAAACCTTGCGTGTTGGGCGGCAATTCGCACAATTCAAAACCGCTTTTGTAAGACGCACAGGCCGGGTCGACCCATTCGCTTTCGTGATTGGCAAAGTCTTCGAGCGTGAAAGCGCTGCCCTGCTCTTGCAGATAATCGACCATAGTTCGGGCGAGGGCACCTTCGTAAAAGGAATCACGCCCGCCGCGCCCGATTGCCTCCAGCGTATTGGCAAGATCAGGGTTTGTGAAAAGCTCGCCAGCTTTGGGCGCGCCATTGGCAAACCACGTCGCGCGCGCATTGGAAAAGTCGAAGGGCGTGGCTTCCTGGCGGCGTTCATAAGCGGCCAGCGAACGCTCGAGATACATGGCGATAACCGGCGCGATCGGATGGCCTTCGCGGGCATATTCGACCGTCGGGGCAAGCACGCGGCTCATCGGCAATTTGCCATAGCGCACATGCATTTCGAACCAGCCGTCAACCGTGCCGGGGATAGTGATGGGCAGCGGGCCAACGGCGGGGATGCTGTTCGCATCGCCCAGCTTTTCCTTTAGCTGCTCTAGCGTTTGGCCCGCTGGCGACCTGCCTGACCCGTTGAGGCCAACCAGTTCGCCGGATGCTGGATCATAGATGATCGCGAAGAGATCGCCGCCAATGCCGTTGCCGGTCGGCTCCATCAGTCCCAGCGCGGCATTGGCAGCAATCGCCGCGTCCACCGCACTGCCGCCATCTTTTAGGATGTCGAGCGCGATTTGCGTTGCGAGGGGGTGGGCGGTTGCGGCCATCCCATTTTGTGCGATCACCGGGCTGCGCGACCATGCCTCGCCCACCGGACGACCGCCGGGCCCAATGGCCGTATCCTCGTCCACTTCGGTTCCCGGTGCCGGAGCGACTTCACCACATGCGGCAAGGCCAAGGCTAAGAACTATGGCAGCAAGAAAATCGGGCAGGCGCATCACAA
>CALLIO010000101.1 GCA_938009055.1 uncultured Altererythrobacter sp. | reverse complement strand
CCATTGCCCCCGTCGAGATATCGCAGGCCGCAATGCCAATCACGCCGCGCACGTCAGCCAAAGCGGCGAGTAAGTTTGCACGGCGCGGTTCGAGCAGGGCCTCCTCAGTCAGAGTCCCTGCCGTCACAAAGCGGACAATATCGCGCTTCACCAAAGCTTTGGAGACCGGCGATCCTTCAGCCTTTGCCCGCTCTTTCGCCTCCTCTGGCGTTTCAATCTGTTCGGCAATCGCGACCCGGCATCCCGCCTTAATCAGCCGTGCGAGATAGCTTTCGGCCGCATGCACCGGCACGCCGCACATTGGCACTGGCTCGCCATCATGTTCGCCGCGCGCGGTCAGAGCAATGTCGAGAATTGCCGCGGCTTCTTTCGCATCATCAAAGAACAGCTCGAAGAAGTCGCCCATGCGATAGAACAGCAAGCATCCTTCGGCCTGTTCTTTAAGCGCGAGGAATTGCGCCATCATAGGTGTGGGCTGTTTGGCCATCTGCTTGGCGTAGCTCCACCGCATCCGATTCGGGAAGGCGCGGCCTGTGAGCAATCCCCCAAGTGTTTGCGCCCAAGTGTTTGTCCCGGGGGCCAGATGCAGCGATTGTCGCTTTTGGCCAATCTATTGATCGAGCCGCCCTCTATCCTTCGCTCATGCTGTGAGTTAGGGCATAGTGAACAGGACCGAAAAGGAGCGCAGAGACGTGGCAGATGATAACAAAGGGGGCTTCACCACGCGCGAAGCATTGTATTACCACGAGGCGATCCGCCCCGGTAAGATCGAGATTGTCGCCTCGAAACCGATGGCGACCCAGCGCGACCTCAGCCTTGCTTACTCGCCCGGTGTTGCCGCACCGGTAGAGGCCATTGCCGAAGATCCCTCGCTCGCCGCACGCTACACCGCGCGCAGCAATCTGGTGGCGGTTATCTCCAACGGTTCTGCGATCCTTGGTCTGGGCAATCTTGGCCCGCTTGCTTCCAAGCCAGTGATGGAAGGCAAGGCGGTTTTGTTCAAACGCTTCGCTGACGTGGACTCGATTGATATCGAGCTTGCCACCGAAGACCCGCAAGCTTTCATCGAAGCTGTGGCGCTGATGGAGCCGACCTTTGGCGGGATCAATCTGGAAGACATCAAAGCGCCAGAATGCTTCATCATCGAGCAGGAATTGCGCGAACGGATGAACATTCCGATCATGCATGACGATCAGCATGGCACGGCGATTATCACCGCCGCGGGCCTGCTGAATGCATGCCATCTGACAGGGCGCGATATCAAAGATGTGAAGGTCGTCGTGAACGGCGCAGGCGCTGCCGCGATTGCTTGCACCGCGCTGGTGAAAGCGATGGGCGTGTCGGGCGACAATGTCATCATGTGCGACCGCAAGGGGCCGATTAAGAAAGACCGCGAAAACCTTGACCAGTGGAAAAGCGCGCATGCGGCTGACACTGATGCGAATACGCTCGAAGAAGCGCTGAACGGTGCGGATATCTTCTTGGGACTGTCAGCTGCTGGGGCCTTGAAACCGGAATGGGTGAAGAAGATGGCCGATAAGCCGATCATCTTTGCCATGGCGAACCCCACGCCGGAAATCATGCCGAACGAGGCAAAGGCTGTGCGCCCCGATGCGATTATCGCCACGGGCCGATCTGACTTCCCCAACCAGGTTAACAATGTGCTGGGCTTTCCCTTCATCTTCCGCGGTGCGCTGGATGTGCAGGCGACCGCGATCAATGAAGAGATGAAAATCGCCGCTGCCACAGCCATTGCCGAGCTTGCGCGCGAACGCGTGCCGGAGGAAGTCGCCAGCGCATATGGCGGCAAGAACCAGAAGTTTGGAACCGATTATATCATCCCCGCACCCTTCGATCCACGCTTGATGGAAGTCGTTTCCTCAGCCGTTGCCAAGGCCGCGATGGATTCGGGCGTTGCCAAGTTTCATATCGAGGATTTCGACGCTTATCAGCACTCGCTAAAATCGCGGCTCAACCCGACAACTTCGGTTCTGACCGGCACGTACAATATGGCGAAAGCCAATCCCAAGCGGATGGTCTTTGCCGAGGCTGAAGAAGAAGTCGTGCTGCGCGCGGCGATCCAATATCGCGATTTCGGCTATGGCACGCCGATCCTGGTGGGTCGGACCAAGGCCGTCATGGACAAGCTGCATCAGCTTTCTGTCTCTGATCCGCAAAGTTTCGAGATCCAGAACTCAAACGATTCCGAGCATGTGCCGGCGATGGTCGACTTTCTCTACGCGCGGCTGCAACGCAAGGGATATACCCAGCGCGATGTGCGCCGCATGGTGAACCAAGAACGCAACGTCTTTGCCGCTCTGCTGGTCGCGCTTGGGCATGGCGAGGGGATGATTTCAGGCCTCACCCGTACCTTCTCGCAAACCGCGCGCGAGGTGAATCTGGTGCTTGATCCCAAGCCTGATGCGCTGCCCTTTGGCATCCATATGATGATCGGCAAGAACCACACGACCTTCCTAGCTGATACGACGATCAACGAACGGCCAACGGCGGCTGACCTTGCTCATATCGCCAAGGAAACCGCCGCTGTTGCACGCCGTATGGGGCATGATCCGCGCGTGGCGTTCCTTTCCTATTCGACCTTCGGCAATCCATCGGGCAAATGGCTCGACAATATCCGCGATGCCGTGGCGATTTTGGACGCAGAAGATCCCGGTTTTGAGTATGAAGGCGAAATGGCGCCCGATGCTGCGCTGAATGAAAAAGTGATGGAGCTTTATCCCTTTAGCCGCCTGTCTGGCCCGGCCAATGTGCTGATTATGCCGGGCCTGCAATCGGCCAATGTGTCGGCCAAATTGCTGCGCGAACTGAGCGGTGATGCGACTATTGGCCCAATGCTGATCGGCATGGAAAAGCCGGTTCAGATCGTGCCGATGACAGCGCTGGCACCCGATGTGTTGACGCTAGCCGTGCTTGCAAGCGCAGGGGTGGTGGGTTGAGGACTAAGCCCGCTCGCCCTCGCTAACCCATTCATCGAGGTCGATATAATGATCCTCTGGGTCTTGCATGTCGACCAGCACGGGAACGGTCTTGCCAGCGAGGATGGGCGTGAGTTCGAGCCAGATCGGCTCGCTTCTGAAGCTGGTGAGCTTGCCGGTGGCGGGATGGGTGGCTTGGGCCTCGACCCGGTAAGGGCTGCGGCCATTTATTTGGATCGAGCGGTCGATATAGCTACGGGTAAAGCGCGCCTCGATCCGTAGTCCGCGCTCTTTCAAATCGGAAATCACCTCGCGCCTGCGCCAGTAACTCCACAAAAACCCCGTTCCGATCAGGGCGAACACACTGCCAATGCCGCCAAACATCAGCGGGAAGAAGTAGCGCTGCATAAAGCTGTCAATTTTGGCGTCACCGGGCGCATCGGGATCATAGATCACCCCCACACTCTCGCCGCGTGAAACACCGGGCGAGGAGCTGGAAATGCTGCTGACAAAGCGGTGCTGAGTGCCATTGCGATCGCGAAATTCGACCTCGGGCTGATACATAGTGTCGCCATCGGAATCGCGGTGCCGGTTGAGCGCGATGACCGTTCCGTTGGCGCGCCCACCCTTTGCCTCCAAAGCTTGGTCAGCAAGGTAAAAGGCGCCGCCGATCCCTGCGAACAGCAGCCCCATTGGAGTGAAAATACCGCCGATCCAAAGTTTGACTGAGGACACTCTTACGCTTCTCCCACCCTTTTGCGCATGGCGAGACTAGCTTCGCCGATAGCGGAAATACCACACTTCATGTCCCTTGGCCCGCGCCTTGGCTTCATAGCGGGTTTCCGGCCATCCGCCCGGGCGGTTTTGCCAGCTGTCTGGGCCATCGGTTAGCCATTCAAACTTGTCTGAGTGCCGCCGCATCACCATCAACGCATGGCGCAAATAGACCGGATGATCGGTGCCAAAACGCAGCTCGCCGCCCGGTTTCAATTTGTCGGCAAACATTTGCACTGGCCCATCGTTCATCATGCGGCGTTTGGCATGGCGCGCTTTGGGCCACGGATCAGGGTGGAGCAGATAGATAAAGCTCAATGTGCCATCGGGAATGCGCGCCAGCACCTCCAGCGCGTCGCCATGATGCAAGCGCACATTGGCAAGGCGCTGCTGCTCAATATGGCCAAGAGCGGCGGCCACCCCGTTCAAATAGGGCTCGCCCCCGATAAAGCCGTGATCGGGCAGCAGATCAGCGCGATAGGCCAGATGTTCGCCGCTGCCGAAGCCGATTTCGAAATGCAGCGGGCAATCCTGCTTGAACAGCGATTGCGCAGTGACTTCGCGATCATCCTGCGGACCTTCATAGGGCACGCTGATTTTCGGCAGCAGATTATCGACAAGGCTCTGCTGATGCGGGCGCAAGGGCTTGCCAGCGCTGCGGCCATAGAGCCGGTTCAAAG
Source organism: uncultured Altererythrobacter sp. (assembly GCA_938009055.1). Classification (GTDB taxonomy): domain Bacteria; phylum Pseudomonadota; class Alphaproteobacteria; order Sphingomonadales; family Sphingomonadaceae; genus Erythrobacter. The sequence goes on along the minus strand of CALLIO010000101.1, from coordinate 5,533 downwards.
TGGTGGGATCGCCGTCCTTAAAAGCACTCATGGCAAAGCCGCTTAGTCGCCAGCGATGCGTTTTTCTACCCGCTGCATACGAAAAACCCGGGAGGTTTCGCTCCCGGGCTTCACGTTACCGTCGCTGAACAGTAGAGGAATTAGGCGGCTTCTGCCTGCTCGTCTGGATCGCGCAGCACGTAGCCGCGGCCCCAAACGGTTTCGATGTAATTTTCACCACCGCAAGCGAGCGACAATTTCTTGCGCAGCTTACAGATGAAGACATCGATAATCTTGAGTTCCGGCTCATCCATTCCGCCATAAAGGTGGTTGAGGAACATTTCCTTGGTGAGCGTGGTGCCTTTGCGCAAGCTGAGCAGCTCGAGCATGGCATATTCTTTACCGGTAAGGTGAACGCGCGCGCCGTCGACTTCAACAGTCTTGGCATCAAGGTTCACGGCCAGCTTGCCAGTGCGGATAACCGATTGGCTGTGGCCTTTCGAGCGGCGCACAACAGCGTGGATGCGGGCAACCAGCTCTTCACGGTGGAACGGCTTGGTGACGTAATCGTCTGCACCGAAACCAAAGCTGCGGATTTTGCTATCCATCTCGGCAATGCCAGATAGGATGAGAACCGGCGTTTGCACCTTGGCAACGCGCAGTTTCTTCAGGACGTCATAGCCATGCATGTCTGGCAGGTTGAGGTCGAGCAGGATGATATCATAATCATACAGCTTACCCAGATCGAGGCCTTCTTCGCCCAGATCAGTTGCATAGACATTGAAACCTTCAGTCGTAAGCATGAGTTCAATCGCTTTCGCGGTTGTTGGCTCATCCTCAATCAATAGTACGCGCATGGGTTGTCCCCTTTTGCCCCAGTTATTTGGCGGCCACTCGATAAGAGCGGTTTAGATTTATTAACCACACGAGGTCTGAACGGAAAAGGTTAATATTACGTATATGAGTCCGTCCGTGGCTTGCGAGCGACGAGGTGAGTCCTTGAAGATTCACGGGTTTTTTCAGCAGCGAGGCCATTAAGAAATGCGCAACAAGGATTGATCCATTGTTGAGATATCGACCCGAGGCGAAGAATTAGAGGCTTTGAAGCTTCTTTGCGCGCCGTCTTTGCACGCTTGAGCCGATCCCCATCGCCTCGCGATATTTGGCCACAGTGCGCCGGGCGAGGTCGAAACCTTCCTCTTTTAGCAAGGCGACCAATTTGTCGTCAGACAGGATTTTCTTCGGCTCTTCTGCATCAATCAGTGCCTTTATGCGCGCTTTGACAGCTTCAGACGAAGCCCCTTCGCCATCACTGGATGCAACGCCGCTGGTGAAGAAATATTTGAGTTCAAAGGTGCCGCGATCGCAATGGAGGAATTTGTTGCTGGTGACGCGGCTGATCGTGCTTTCGTGCATTTCAATCGCATCAGCCACTTCGCGCAAGGTCAACGGTTTGAGCTCAGACACGCCGCGGCGGAAGAAACCGTCTTGCTGCTTCACGATCTCAGCCGCGGTCTTGAGGATCGTCTTTTGCCGCTGGTCGAGCGCTTTTATCAGCCAGTTCGCATCGGCGAGCTTTTCTTTCAGCCAGCCTTGCGCTTCCTTGCTTGGCGAACCATCGCGCAATTCGAGCAGATAGCTGCGATTGACCACAAGCCGCGGCAGGGTCGCCTCGTTCAGTTTGATATCCCAGCCGCCATCAGCAGCCGACCCTATAAGAATGTCGGGCACGATGGCGCTGGCGGCCGGATCGCCAAAGGCAAGACCGGGCTTGGGATCATAGCCGCGCAGCTCGCCCAGCATGTCGGCAAAGTCTTCCTCATCAACATCGCACATCCGCTTGAGGCGCGGGATCTCGCCGCGCGCCAGCAGGTCAAGATTGTCGATCAGGCGTTCCATGCAGGGATCATAGCGATCCGCCTCGCGCGCTTGGATGGCGAGGCATTCCGATAGCGAGCGCGCACCGATCCCGCTTGGTTCCAGCGTTTGCACCGCGCCAAGCGCCGCTTCCACTTCGGCCAGAGGCACGCCCAGATCTTCGCCCACATCGCGCAAGTCAAAGCTTAAATAGCCAGCCTCGTCGAGCAATCCGATCAGATGGCGGGCGATGAAGGCTTGCCGGTCATCGCTGCATGCCGGGCCAATTTGCTCTAACAAATGTTCAGCCAGCGTGGTTTCCGCCGTGCTGCGCTCTTCTATCGCTGTAAGCTCTTCGCCGCTTGTCGCTGGCCCCGCCATCGCGGCTGAGCCCCATTCACCGCTGTCGGCACCGGCCACAACCCCGTCGCCCGTATCGCGGTCGCGGTCGAGCGCGGAATTGTCGATATCGAGCGGCGCGTCGCTTTCGCCCTGTGCCTGACCGATCAATTGGTCAGCGGTAAATTCCTCGCGCGGGATATCATCGGGTTCGGCTGGATCGCCTGCCTCTTGGCTGACCGAACCTGCTTCGAGCAGCGGATTGGCTTCCAGCGCTTCGCCGATAAATGTCTCGATCTCGAGATTCGACGCAGCCAGCAGCTTGATCGCCTGCTGCAATTGCGGCGTCATCACCAGCGATTGGGATTGTCTTAAGTCAAGGCGGGGGGTGAGCGCCATGGGGGAGGCAATCAGAGCGTGAAGCTCTCTCCCAGATAGAGCCGCTTCACATTCTCGTCAGCGACCAGATCTTGCGGGGTTCCAGCGAACAGGACTTGTCCGCCATATATAATGCAAGCCCTGTCGACGATATCGAGTGTTTCGCGGACATTGTGGTCGGTGATGAGCACGCCAATCCCGCGCCCCTTCAAATCCTTAACCAGATCGCGAATATCGCTGATCGAGAGCGGATCGATCCCGGCAAAGGGTTCGTCCAGCAGCATGATCGAAGGTTTCGCCGCCAGCGCCCGGGCAATTTCGCAGCGCCGCCGCTCACCGCCCGACAAAGCCATCGCAGGCGAGGCGCGCAGGCGGGTGAGGCCAAATTCGTCGAGCAAGCGCTCTAGCTCTTCTGCGCGCGTATGCTTGTCCGGTTCAACCATTTCGAGCACGGAATTGATATTTTGCTCAACCGTCATCCCGCGAAAGATGCTGGTTTCTTGCGGCAAATAGCCAAGCCCCAAAATCGCGCGGCGATACATTGGCAGCTTGGTCACATCCTCGCCATCCATCAAAATCCGGCCCGCATCGGGGCGCACCAGACCCATTATCGAATAGAAGCATGTCGTCTTGCCCGCACCATTGGGGCCAAGCAGGCCGAGCACTTCGCCCTTGCCAACGGTCAGCGAAATATCGGTCAGGACCGCGCGTTTGTCATAGCTTTTGGCGATGGAGATGACTTCCAATCCGCCATTGGGCAGCGGCGCAGAGGCATCGATTACACCATCATGCGCATCATCGCGCGGTTGGTTCAGGGTCTCTTGATCTGTCATTACCATATGTTTTTAGCAGGCAATTCTTACCGAGAAACCCCTGAAACCTCGAAATTGGCAAGATTTATGCATGGCAGTGCAAATGCGACGCTTTCAGCAAGCTCGGCGCATGATAGTTACTGCGCTTGCCAAAGCTCCCCCAGTTTGAAATACTCTGATTCGGAAGAGGACTTGGGGAACGCGTCGGATGAATGATATTTTACCGAGCAAAGCTGCCAGCAATGCAAGTGCGCAAGAGAAAGCACGCGACTGGCGCAAATCGATGAGCGACAATGTCGCTTACGCATTGCTGGTCTACACCGGCTTGCAAATTTTCGTGACAGTGCATGCGATGAAAGACGGGTCGAGTTCGGTCCTGCCTTACTTCGCGCTTGTGGTTCTGGTTGCCGGAATCATCCCAGCCTGCCGCTGGTTTGAGCGGCGCTGGCGCGACCTTAGTGATGAGGAAGCCGCTGATCGCGCCCTCATCGGATCCTTCCGCCGCGACATTATGTGGCTATGGATTTTGGCGATTGGCCTGCCCTTCGCATTGACAGGCCTTTATAAAGCGATCGTCGCCTAAAACATCCGCATCGGCTTCCGCCAGCACTTATTCTGCAGCTCTGGCTATCGCCTCGAGCACAATCTGGCGGGCCTCTTCGCGATTGCCCCATTTGCCGATCCGCACCCATTTTTCCGCTTCCAGATCTTTGTAATGGGTGAAGAAATGCTCGATCTGCTGGAAAATGATTGAGGGCAAATCCTTGGTCTCGCCCACATCTGAATAATAGGGGAACGTCGTGTCGACCGGCACGCAGATGAGCTTTTCATCGCCGCCATGCTCGTCTTCCAGATTGAGCACGCCAATCGGCCGCGCCTTCACAACGCAGCCAGCCATGAAGGGGCTGCGCGCAATCACGAGCGCATCCAATGGGTCGCCATCGGGCGAAAGGGTATGCGGAACAAAGCCGTAATTGGCCGGATAGCGCATGGGCGTGTGCAGGATCCGGTCAACAAAGAGCGCGCCTGATTCCTTGTCGAACTCGTATTTCACCGGCTCGCCGCCCGTTGGAACTTCGATGATGACATTGAGATCATCAGGCGGATTGTCGCCAACGGGAATTTTTTCAATATGCATTGCGAAGGGCTCTCTTATTGGTGCTACTTTAAATGTGCGTTTGGCCCCTCTCCCAAACAATTGACGCGCCTTTAGCGCTCGCTTGATATTGCGACAAGGGCTTTGGTCGCTTAAGCGCATTCCCACGATGGCCAAGAACACACCCAAAGCGATACGCGGCACACAAGACATTTTCGGTAGTGATGCCGAGGGTTTCAGCCATGTGGTCGAAACATTTGAGCGCGTGCGCAAACTCTACCGCTTTCGCCGGGTGGAAATGCCGGTGTTTGAAAAAACGGAAGTGTTCGCGCGGAGCTTGGGCGAGACAACCGATGTCGTCTCCAAAGAGATGTATTCGTTTGAGGATCGCGGCGGGGAATCGCTGACTCTGCGCCCTGAATTCACCGCGGGGATCGCACGGGCTTATCTAACCAATGGCTGGCAGCAATATGCGCCGATGAAGCTGGCAACACATGGGCCATTGTTCCGATATGAGCGCCCGCAAAAGGGGCGCTATCGCCAGTTCCACCAGATTGATGCGGAGATCATCGGGGCGGCCGAGCCGCAGGCCGATGTCGAGCTGCTGGCAATGGCGGATCAGCTTTTGAAAGAGCTGGGTATTGAGGGTGTGACGCTCAATCTCAACACTTTGGGCGATGGGACAACGCGCGAAAGCTGGCGCGCGGCGCTGATCGACTATTTCAGTGCGGTGAAGGGCGATTTGAGCGAGGATTCTCAGGAACGTCTGGAGAAAAATCCCTTGCGCATTCTGGATTCGAAGGATCGCCGCGACAAAGTGTTTTTGGCTGACGCGCCCAAGATTGATGCGTTTTTGTCCGATGAGGCGGGTCAGTTCTTTAAAAGCGTGACCAGCGGGCTCGATGCAGCGGGCGTGAAATGGATGCGCGCAGAAAATCTGGTGCGGGGCCTCGATTATTACCGGCACACGGCGTTTGAATTTATTCCCGATGAAGGCTCTGCTGCGGCGGATGCCTTGGGCGCGCAATCCACGATTTTGGGCGGCGGGCGCTATGACGGGCTGATGGAAAGC
>CALLIO010000100.1 GCA_938009055.1 uncultured Altererythrobacter sp. | reverse complement strand
AGCGCCGCGTTCAATTCCTCAACCGTGGTATCACGGCCGGGCGTAAACACCAGATCGACCAGTGAAACGTTGGGTGTCGGCACACGAACGGACGAGCCATCAAGCTTGCCGTTCAATTCTGGCAATACCAGACCCACAGCGCGAGCAGCACCGGTTGTGGTCGGGATCATATTCTGCGCGCCGCCGCGTGCACGGCGCATATCACCATGCATCTGGTCGAGCATGCGCTGGTCATTGGTGTAGGAATGGATCGTGGTCATAAAACCACGCTCGATACCCACCAGATCGTTGAGCACCTTTGCCACTGGAGAGAGGCAATTGGTGGTGCAACTGGCGTTAGAGACGATCACATCGTCACTTGTCAGCGTATCGTGGTTTACGCCGTAAACGATTGTTGCGGATACGTTTTTCGCAGGGGCAGAGATCAGAACGCGCTTCGCGCCAGCTTTCAAATGCGGCTCTGCGGCTTCGTGGCTTTGGAAGAAGCCTGTGCATTCCAGCACAATGTCCACACCCATCTCAGCATGCGGCAAATTGCCCGGATCACGCTCGGACGTCACAGCAATGGTCTTGCCACCAACGGTGATCGTGTTGTCGCTTGCATCCACTTCGGCAGGGAAGCGGCCATGGGTCGAATCATATTTGAACAACAGTGCATTGGCTTTCGCATCGGCCAAATCATTGATCGCCACTAGATCGAGATCGTGATCATCGCGTTCCAGAATTGCGCGCGCGACAAGCCGCCCGATACGTCCGAAACCATTGATTGCAACTTTGGTAGCCATGAGGGGTAAGCTCCTGATTATTCTTGTATTTTACTGACAATCTGCGGGACTATTGCCTCCGCAGTGAAACCGAATTTCGCAAAAAGATCGCCCGCTGGTGCCGAAGCGCCAAAGCGATCAAGGCCAATGTTAAGGCCTTTGAGGCCCGTATAGCGCTCCCATCCAAAAGTGGTACCGGCCTCGATCGAAACTTTTAGCGCACCGCCTGGAATAATATCTTCACGGTAGGCCGCATCTTGCTCGTCAAAAAGTTCCGTACAAACCATCGAGACAACGTCAGCGCCGATCCCCTGCGCTTCAAGCTCAACCGCGCACTCAGCCGCCAGATGAACTTCGCTGCCGGTGGCGATCAGTACAACCTTGCGCTCTGCCTCGGCGGATTTGAGACGATAGCCGCCCCGCCCTGACAACACACTATCGGAAGCTTCCAAGCGCATTTGCGGCAGACCTTGTCGCGAGAGAGCGAGGATTGAAGGGCGATCGCTCTGCTCCAGAGCAATCTTCCAGCATTCCGCTGTCTCCACCGTATCGGCCGGACGCATCACCAGCACATTGGGCATAGCACGCAAGGATGCGAGATGCTCAATCGGTTGGTGAGTTGGTCCGTCTTCGCCCAGCCCGATGCTGTCATGCGTCATCACATAGATCACGCGCTGCTGTTGCAGAGCTGACAGGCGAATCGCGCCGCGTGCATAGTCGGTAAATACGAGGAACGTGCCGCCATATGGAATGACACCGCCGTGCAGCGCCATGCCGTTCATTGCAGCGGCCATGCCAAATTCGCGAATACCCCAATAAAGGTAGCGGCCAGCATAATTTTCGGCGGTGAAAGCTTCAATCCCGCCAGCCTTGGTGTTGTTCGATCCGGTCAGATCAGCGCTGCCGCCAATCGTATCGGGCAGCGCCTGATTGATCACATTGAGCGCCATCTCGCTAGCTTTGCGGGTCGCAACTTTCTGTGGCTCATCAATCAGCGATGCCATGTAATCGGCAAAAGCATCGCCATCCGGCAAGATGCCTGCCATCCGGCGCTCAAGCTCAGCCTTATGCTCGCTGGCATCGAGGCGCGCTTGCCATTCGCGCGAGGCTGATCTGCCGGCATCGCCGGTTAAGGCCCAATCGGACTTTACATCGCCAGGCACGATGAAGGGGTCATGCGTCCATCCAAGCTCAGCACGGGCAGCAGCAATCTCGTCTGGCCCAAGCGGAGCGCCGTGTGTGGCGCTGGTGCCCTGTTTGTTGGGTGCGCCCTTGCCTATAACGGTTTTGCACGCAATCAGCGAAGGCCGCTCAGCTGCCACCGCCTCGTCCATAGCGCGGGCAATATCAGCAAAATCATGCCCGTCGCATGTGGTTACATGCCATCCGGTTGCCTCAAATCGCGCCTTGATATCTTCGCTGGTGGAAAGATCTGTCCCGCCATCAATGGTGATAGCATTATCGTCCCACAACACATTCAACCGACCCAACTTGTGATGGCCGGCAAGCCCGATGGCCTCGTGATTGATGCCTTCCATCAGGCAACCATCGCCAGCGATCACCCAAGTTTTGTGATCGACCAGATCATCGCCGAATGTCGCATTGAGGTGACGTTCGGCCATTGCCATGCCGACCCCCATCGCCAAACCTTGCCCAAGCGGACCAGTGGTGCACTCCACACCGTCGAGCAGGAAATTCTCGGGATGGCCCGCGCACGGGCTGCCAATCTGACGGAAATTCTTGATGTCCTCGATCGTTGGCGCGGCATAACCACTGAGATGAAGCAGCGAATAGATCAGCATCGAGCCGTGCCCTGCGGACAAGATAAAGCGATCACGGTCGGCCCATTGCGGCGCGGCTGGATCGAACTTCAAATAGTCAGACCACAAAACGGTCGCGACATCGGCCATCCCCATCGGCATTCCCGGGTGACCGGAATTGGCGGTCTGGACTGCGTCCATCGACAAGGCGCGGATGGCATTGGCCATGGATTGCATGCGTGCTGGATCGAGGCTCACTGGGATCGGGCTCCTGTCTGCAAATAAACGGGCTCTTTGTGGCCCGCTTTGCGCACTGATTCGGCGCATGACGAGCCTTTGCCGAGCGCTGTCAGCAGGTCAAGCCGCAGCAGCAGCGCATCCCCATGTGGCGGATAGATTTACGGTAGCGTTCCACTTATCAACAGTTGGTCTCAACACGAAGCTGCAAACTTTTGCACCGGCATAACAAATTTGCTAAATTTCCACGATGGAAGAGGGACAGACCGGATCGGATTTGGAGGCTCTGACGGGCCGAATTGAAGCGGCAATCGCGCGCATAAATTCGGCTGCGCAGAGACTGGAACAGGGCAGCGGGGAAGCAACCCCGTCCAGTGCAAAAGTCACAGCCTTGGTCAATCAGCACGAAGCCATGCGCGAGGAAGTCGCGGGAACTTTGCGCGACCTCGACAAAATCATCAGCAAGCTAGAGATTTGACGGCAGTATGAGCGAAGTCACACTCAATATCGGCGGGCACCCATACACGGTCAGTTGCGAAGCAGGCCAGGAAAGCCATATCGAAAAGCTCGGCAGCATGATCGAAGGTAAGCTAGAAAGCATGGAGCAATTGTCTCCCCAGCGTTCGCAAAATCTGTTGTTCGCTGCGCTTTTTCTGGCCGATGACCTGCACGAGGCTTCGAAAAACGCCAACTCTTCAGTTGATTTTGAGCAGGAACTGGCCACGCTGCGATCTGCCCAAACAAGCGCGCAATCCGAATTGCATGAATTGCAGCTTGAACGCGATGCTCTGCTGAGCGAGCGCGACAGCATGCGGGCTGACCACGATGCAGTGAAGGCCGAGCTCGCCGATACAAAAAGTGAGATAACCGAGCTGAACGCAGCAATTGCATCAGCGCCTGACACTACTGAAAGCACGGGCGCAGTGGATAAGCTTGCAGATCTGGCCGATGCCTTAGAAAAATGCGCGACTGAGCTTGAGCGGCGGGTGTCCGCCCCCTAAGTAGAACGCGGCGGGACTGCCCGGCACGAGCCGTTTGAATATCCCTGAGGCTATAAGCAATCCACGGGAGCTGTCCCTGCCCTTGATTACGGGTTCGTCCTGGGGTCTTGGGCATATGGCGCCCACCTGACGTTTTCGCGTCAGAGGATTTCTCGGGCAACGACCCATGGTGGTTCCGTCACTCATATTTCGCCCGCCGTCCGGCGCGCGACTTCCTCGCTCATTGCGATTCTTGCCTCGGCAAAAATCGCATCGCTGCGGGCGGGCGTTTGCCCTTGCGGCCTTTTCAGACCGATTTAGATCGAGCGACGTGAGCGAATGACGAAAGCCGAACTTCGAAAGCAATTGCGCGCCGCCCGCAAAGTCCATGTGGCTGAACAGCCAAATGCCGTGAAGGCGCTCCTCTTTAATCGCCCCCCGCGCCCCTTGCTTGAGAAAATCCCGGCAGAAGCTGTTATCGGCCTCTATCACGCAGTCGGGTCTGAAGCGCCAGCAGCGGCCTATGCCCGCCATTTCCACGAGAGCGGTCACACCATCGCACTGCCCGCTTTTGATGATGAGCAAGCCGCGATGGATTTCCGCGAGTTCACAGATCCCATCGGCGAAAGCGATCTTGAGGATGCCCCTTTTGGTATCCGCCAGCCTTGCCCCAAAAACTCTATCCTCAAGCCCGATGTCCTATTCGTGCCGCTGATCGGTTTTACTGCGCGCGGAGTACGCCTTGGCCAAGGCGGCGGCCACTATGACCGCTGGCTATCGGCCCACCCCTACGGCATCGCAATTGGCCTCGCTTGGGATAGTCAGCTTTGCGAAGAGATTCCCTCTGAGCCGCATGACATTCGGCTCGATGCTATCGTAACCCCCACTCGCATTTACGGACCATTTTGATGCGCGAAGAACCCACATTGAGAATTCCGCTTGGCATTTTGCTGCTGCTTGCCGCACTCATCGTTTATGCCGTCGTCATCGCACGCTATGCGCCAGGGCTAATCGGAGATTGGCCGACATGGATTCAAACAGTGATCTACCTGTTGCTGGGAGTGATCTGGCTGCTTCCTTTAAGGCGCTTCCTGATCTGGATGGAAACGGGCAAGTGGAGCGCGCCAGACGAACAAGCGCCCCGCCAATAGCTTGAACACACGATGCATTATCGTATGATCGCGCTGCGCATGCGGTTCAAGAAGCCCTGCGCATAGGTGGGGAAATGACAAAAGATATCGCGAAATTTGATATCGGGCGGATGGCATCCAGTTACACAGCGGTGCTGTTCGCGCGGCGGATTTGCCAGCTCTATTTCTTCATGCTGCTCTT
>CALLIO010000099.1 GCA_938009055.1 uncultured Altererythrobacter sp. | reverse complement strand
CCATATTCCGCCCAAGCAAAATTGGGGATGTCAGGCGTCACCTCCAAGCCGTGCGGCGCAGTGAGCAGCTTGCGCGGCATTGGCTGATCGAACCGCCAATTCTCCACATTTACCACCACATGAACGATCAGATTCTTGCCATCCGGCCCTCTTAGAGGTGCCCGCTTACTGGCCAGTTCAAACGGGATGCGCGGATTCGTGCTCATGGTGGGTTCCTAGATCAAACCTTTGGTGGCGCAGCCATCCATCGTTACCGATGTGCCGGTCAGCAAAGGCGCAGCGCCAGAGGCAAGCAAGATCACAATTTTGGCGACCTCTTCAGGCTCGTTGATGCGTCCTGATGGTGACAAGGCCAGCTGAGCGGCCTCTTCCTGCGCAGGTGTATTCCCGCTCGCCTTGGCCAACCTTTCCATCAAAGTGTCCCAGCGGCCCGTGCGTGTCGGGCCGGGGTTTACCGCCGTGACGCTTACCCCGTCACTCGCCAATTCTTGGGCAAGTCCGGCGGTTACGGCAAGGCAGGCCGCATTGGCGGCAGAGCCGGGCAAGAGGCGCGGGTGAGGCTGCTTGCCGGTGTTGCCGACCACAGTCACGATGCTGCCACTGCCTTGGGCTTTCATGATTGGGGCCGCTGCTCGCATCAGCCGCACCATTCCCATGAATTTCAGCGCAAATGCTTCGTCCCATTGCGCATCGGGAATGTCCCAGAACAACCCGCCTTGCGCTGCGCCGACCGAGATAATGAGAATGTCGATCTGGCCAAATGCTGCGATGGTCGCATCCACCGCTGCCTGGCCAGAGGCTGGCGTGGTCATATCGACCGCAACACTGGCGAAGTGCCCCTTAGGAACGTCGCGCATAAAGCCCTCGATGACTGGCTTTGAGCGTGCCGCAAGCATGACAGATACGCCTTCGCCCGCCAATTCCTTCGCGCAGGCCGCGCCAATGCCTTGGCTAGCGCCAACAACAAGCGCGACCTTGCCCTCAAGCCCCAGTTTCACGGCGCTTTCCATTCGAGCAGATCAAACAGAACCGAGACATCGTTCAGCGCCTCGATGGACCAAACCGCTTTAAAGACGGCTGCGGATTGCGCATCATCGAGCAGACCCGCTGCGCAATTGCGAAACTTGTCTTCCAATTGCTTATCAGTGATCGGATTATGCGGACTGCCGCGATAGGCTTCATCTGCCCATTTTGTGAATTCACGGCCATCCTTACAGCGCAAATCAACGCGCGAACGGATGCGGTCCCAACCCATATCTTCGATTTCCTGATCGAAGAGGGTTTGCACTCGCCCCTGCATCTCTTGGCATTGCGCCGATTGCACAAAACTGTCGGTAAACTCAGCCTTCCCAGCCTGGCCGCGAAGGGCAATCGCGGCGAGCAGAAAGTTGAAGCAAAACTTGCCTTCCAGCTCAGTTTGCGCGCGTTCAAAGCGGATGGGTCCGAGCACATTTGACCCGGCTCTAAGGGTGATCTGCTCAATGTCCTCAGCGCTCAAACCTTCATCACGCATCAGAAACGCAAGCGCATCCATGCCAGGATGGGTCAGCACGCCGGAAGGGTAAGGTTTGATGCTGATGCCGGGCGATACGATCGAGGGCGGTGATCCGAACCGATCGCGGACAAGCTCTGGCTCTCCGCCCGGCCCAGCAACCGCCAAAAAGCCCCAGCGCCCGTCAAGCGCCTGATCATTTGCGCTAAAGCCTTCGCGCGCCAAAAGCGCTGCGTTCACCCCATTTTCCGCCGCTCTGCCAACATGCAAAGGTTTGGTCATGCTGCCGAAATTGGCTCTAACGCCTGCTGACATGCTTGCCGCAATCCCGATGGCGTTCGCTGTTTGCGCAGGGTTCAATCGCAGCATTACCGATGCAGACGCAGCGGCTGCGAAGACGCCGATTGTCCCCGAAGTATGGCAGCCGCGCATATAGTGATTGGGGTTGATCGCCTCTGCAATCTTGCAGCCGACCTCAAACCCGGTGGTAAATGCCGACAGAAATTGCGTGCCGCCAACTGGTACGCCGCTTTCAGTGGAGACCTGCTGGGCAAGCGAAAGGCTCGCGGCCAACGGCGGCATGGTGGGGTGCATGAGCAGGCCGTAAGGGCGCCCAGGCCCCTCTGCTAGCTGCGTATCGTCCCAATCCATTGCGTGTCCCGCAGTCCCCAGCCACAAGGCTGCTAGAGCAGGCGATGTCGCGGCGCCTTTCACACCAAGAAGGCGCGCTTTCCCTTGGCTTGCCTGAACGCCAATGTACGCGCGCAACGGCTCCATTCCGCTTTGCTCGCTTCCGCCAATAGAAACCGCCAGCCCATCCAGCACGCAGCGTCGTGCCAATCGCAAGTGCTCGCCTTCTAAATCAACTGTCTGGGCATCCTGAACATGCTGGACGACCGCATCGGTAAGTCCCGTGAGGTGATCGAATTCGTCTTGTGAACTTGCTGGAAGCATCAGCGGTTTGTCCTTGGATTGTTGGGGAAAGCGGCGGCCCAAAAGCCGAGGATCTGATCGACCGAATGCGTCACTCCGAAGCGGTGATCGACATTCTCAAGCGTCGCCTTGTGCAAATGCTCGCTCCAGGAACCGACAGCTTGCGGCGGAACGCCAATGTAATAATCGAGCTCAAACCCGGCGCGCAGAGTGCTTTCCACGCAGGCATTGGTGGAGACCCCTGTGATGATGAGCGAACGGATACCGCGCGCGCGCAAAAGAAGATCAAGTTTGGTGCCGGTAAAGGCGCTGTAGCGGTGCTTGCTCACCACCAACTCTGTATCGAGCGGCGCCAAGGGTTCGATAAACTGCGCCCCTTCGCTGCCTGCAATGCACAGATCATCTGCTGAAGCAGTCGAGCGGCGACGTTGGGCAAGCCATGGCCCGCTATCGCTGCGATTGTTTGGCAATGTCGAAAAACCGATATGCGCGACGGTTACGCCCGATGCTCTAGCGCCAGCGAGAAGGCGTTCAATGCTTGGCACAGCCTCATTGGCCGCGGATAGATCGCGCCCTGCACGGTCGGCCCCAAAACCCGGCAGACAAAAATCTTTCTGCATATCGATGATCAGCAAAGCGGTATGCTTGGGCGCAAACCGCTCTTCAGGATCGAGAAGCATGTTAGGCAGCATCTCAATAAGACCGCGGCATTTCGAGAACGTGTTCGCCGATATAGCTGAGGATCAGATTGGT